>CAZAHS010000297.1:0-2555 GCA_964484855.1 uncultured Sphingomonadaceae bacterium
TATAGGAGACGGTGATGCGGGCCGAGGGGCAAGCTTATATTGATAAGATAGAGGCGTCATTGGCGCTGGTGCGCAAATTTCTTGATTGGGATAAGGCTTTGCGCCGTCTGGACGAGTTGAACGCGCGGGTGGAAGACCCTGATTTGTGGAACGATCCCAAAAATGCCGAAGAGGTTATGCGTGAGCGGCGGCGGTTGGATGAAGCGATTAATGCGGTTAATGCGATCGATCAGGAAAAGCGTGATGCCATAGAATTTATTGATATGGGCGAAGCGGAAGACGATGGCGATATTGTTAAAGAAGGGTTGGAAAGTCTGGCCGCGCTGACAGAGCGTGCAGAGCGCGATAAAGTAGAGGCGCTGCTTGCTGGTGAAGCTGATGGCAATGATACCTATTTGGAAATTCATGCAGGGGCAGGCGGTACAGAAAGCCAGGACTGGGCGGAGATGCTGCAGCGCATGTATGTTCGCTGGGCTGAACGGCGCGGCTTTAAAGTGGATATTGTCGATTATCATGCAGGCGATCAGGCCGGTATCAAATCGGTAACGCTGCTGATAAAAGGGCAAAATGCCTATGGCTATGCCAAGACAGAGAGCGGTGTGCACCGTCTTGTGCGCATTTCCCCTTATGACAGCGCGGCAAAGCGCCATACCAGCTTTTCCAGCGTTTGGGTCTATCCGGTGATTGATGACAATATTGATATTGCGATCAATGAAAGCGATTTGAAAATAGATACATATCGTGCATCGGGTGCAGGCGGTCAGCACGTTAACACAACCGACAGCGCGGTGCGTATCACCCACATGCCCAGCGGCATTGTGGTGGCTAGCCAGAATGACCGTTCCCAGCATAAAAACCGTGCAGAGGCCATGAGCATGCTCAAAGCGCGGCTTTATGAAGAGGAATTGCGCAGGCGTGAAGAAAGCGCAATGGCCGAACATGCCAGCAAATCCGATATTGGATGGGGCAATCAAATACGCTCTTACGTGCTACAGCCCTATCAAATGGTGAAGGATTTGCGCACCGGCGTAACATCCACCGCGCCTTCTGATGTGCTCGATGGCGCGCTAGACCCCTATATGGCGGCGGCCTTATCACAGCGGGTAAGCGGTGAGCAGGTGGAGGTTGAGGATGTCGATTAAGGCCGGTTTCTTGGCGCTGGTTGCATGTGCTTCACTTGGCCTATCAGGCTGCAAGCCGGTGCAATTGGATGATGACCGCGTGGAAAATGCGCGTGATTTTCCCAGACCTAAACGCAATGTGGCTGAAATTGTGGGGACCACTTTCTCTACTGAAACAGCGCGGGACAAGCGCAATGAAGCCACTGTTGTAATGGATATTGCCTCGCTGGATGCGGGCATGTCTGTGGCAGATATAGGGGCAGGCGAGGGTTATTATACTGTCAGACTAGCGGAGGTTGTGGGCAATAAAGGCCGTGTCTTGGCGCAGGATATTGACAGCGATGCCCTGACCCGTCTGGGCACGCGTGTGTCGCGTGAGCGATTGGACAATGTCTCGATTAAGCTAGGGGAAATTGCCGATCCCAAATTGCCAGCCAATAGTTTTGACCGCATCTTCATGGTGCATATGTATCATGAGGTTGCAGAGCCTTATGCCTTTATCTGGCATATGCGCCCTGCATTGCGTAAAGATGGTCAGGTCATTGTGGTGGATGTAAATCGCCCGACCGAGAAACATGGCATTCCGCCCAAACAGCTATTTTGTGAATTTGAGGCTGTTGGTTATAAGCTAATGGAATTTGCAGAGCGGCCCGATATTGCCGGGTTTGTTGCGCGCTTTCAGGCACAGGGCAAAAGGCCTGATCCAAAAGCGATAAAGGCATGCGATAGCGAAGGCCAAAAAACTGCGGAGCCAAGATAGAATTGCATGAGCGATAAAAACAAAAATACCGTTCTCATTGGAATCACTGAAAATTTTTTACGCAAAAAAATAGCCGTATTCGTTTATACGGAAGAAAATTTATCGGGAGCATAATTTGGTGTTTAAGGGGCTAAAGCCAATCCAATATAATGGCCGTGAAGTCTGGCCGTTGATCGAAGGCGGTAAGGGTGTGTCTGCTACCAACCATAGCAGTTCCGGTGCGTGGGCCGCTGCTGGTGGCATTGGTACTGTATCTGCGGTTAATGCGGACAGCTATGATGCAGATGGTAATGTTATCCCGCAAATCTATCATGGGCGCAAACGTGAAGAGCGGCATCAAGAACTGATAAATTATGCAATTGACGGCGCAGTTGAGCAGGTGCGCCGTGCTTATGATATTGCCAATGGCAATGGCGCGATCAATATTAATGTGTTGTGGGAAATGGGCGGCGCGCAGGAAGTGTTGCACGGCGTTCTGGAAAAAACCAAAGGCATGGTTGCCGGCGTAACCTGCGGTGCAGGCATGCCCTATAAATTGTCAGAAATTGCGCAGCAATATAACGTAAACTACCTGCCGATAATATCATCGGCCCGCGCATTTCGCGCATTGTGGAAGCGTGCATATCATAAGGTTTCTGATCTTATGGCAGCGGTTGTGTATGAAGATCCATGGC
>CAZAHS010000298.1:0-2487 GCA_964484855.1 uncultured Sphingomonadaceae bacterium
TGAAATGGCCCGGCACAGGCGCGCGCCATAATATGCTGCGCCAATACATCCAGCCCGCCCGCACGAAATGCCTCGCCATCGCGTTGTCCCGCCGCAACCGCATCATAGGCCGCTTGCGCTTCTAAAAATTCAAAGCGGTTGCCCGGCACCAATACGGCCTTGCTCGCCATATCCAGCCGGTGATTTGCGCGGCCAATGCGTTGCAGCAGCCGCGAAGATCCTTTGGGCGCGCCCATTTGGATAACACAATCTACATCGCCCCAATCGACGCCCAGATCCAGCGATGCCGTGGCCACCAAAGCGCGCAAATCGCCGCGCGCCATCGCCCCCTCAACCTTGCGCCGCGCCTCGACCGAGAGCGAACCATGATGGATGCCAATGGGCAGTGCATCTTCATTGGCGGTCCATAGCGCCTGGAAGATAAACTCTGCCAAAAAGCGCGTATTGCAAAATACCAATGTCAGGCGGTTAGCGGCAATCTCTTCCAAAATCTGCGGGATGGCATAATGGCCGCTATGACCCGACCATGGCACGCGCCCCTCTGGCAACATGATGGAAAGATCCGGCGGCGCGCCCGCTTCCCCGCGCACCAATTCCACCCTTTCCAAATCACCATCAGGGGCAAGCCAGCCCAGAAATGCCTCTGGATCAGCCACCGTGGCAGAAAGCGCAACACGCTGAAGATCGGGGTTGATCGCTTGCAAGCGCGATAGCGCCAGCGCCAGCAAATCCCCGCGCTTACCAACCGCAAAGGCATGCACCTCATCTATAATCACCCGCTTTATATTGGCAAACATGGCCGCGCTTTCGGGGTAACTAATCAACAGGCTGAGCGATTCCGGCGTGGTCAGCAATATTTTGGGCGGGCGGCTGCGCTGGCGGGCCTTACGATCAGAAGGCGTGTCCCCGCTGCGCGTCTCAACACTAATATCCAACCCCATTTCGGCAATGGGCGTTTCCAGATTGCGCTTTATGTCATGGGCCAGCGCTTTCAGCGGAGAGACATAAAGTGTATGCAGCCCATCATGCTCCGGCCCGTCTATTAATTCGGCGAGTGTTGGCAGAAATCCGGCCAGCGTTTTGCCCGCGCCGGTATCCGCAACCAGCAGCGCATGTTTGCCGGTTTGCGCAACGCCTAGCATATCCATCTGGTGTCGGCGCGGCTGCCAATCCCGCTTGGCAAACCAGTTTTGCAAAATAGCGGGTAAGGCAGTTAATTGGGTGGCTGGGTTCATATAAACTATGTCTGGTCGCCTTATAAGAAGATCAAGCTTTTTGGGCCGCTAGGGAAAGGACATTAGGCATCCGAGAAAAATAAAAATAAAAAATGCGTAAAAAATTTCATAGCTTGTAACCGAAGGCTTTGCCGCTGCGAAACCCATTATGTAACAAGTTTGCTGCTTCCGTACTCAACTCCTCCCTCACCCTTCGGGAGCAGCAATTATAGAGACCCGGCGATCCCTTCCCCTTTTAGGATCGCCGGGCTTTCTATTTTTAGGGCTTTTTTCAAGCACTTTTTTGCAATAGCTCCCCAAATTATATCCCCACTATTTGACTTGCAACCGCTTTTGGTTCCAATAGCGCTCATTAAGCATATGCCTGACATAGTATCGCATAGCAGAGACAAAATGGGTAAAAGCCCGGTTACAACAGAGGATATAATATGAACCTTCCCGCCACCTATAAGCAAATGACCTCCACCGTTTCTGACGATGCAACGCTGCGTCTGGAGCTGGTTGATAAGGACATGCCAACGCCCAAAACCGGCGAAATATTGGTGCAGGTTGAGGCGACACCGATTAACCCGTCTGATCTGGGTGTGATGTTTGGCTGGACAGATATGAGCGCCGCCAGCACCAGCGGCAGCGGCGCAGACAGTGTGTTAAGCGCAGGTGTATCACCGCAAGGCATGGCCGTGATGAAAGCACGCATCGGCCAAAATCTGCCCGTCGGCAATGAAGGTGCGGGAACCGTTGTTGCGGCAGGAGATGATGACTATTCACAAAGCCTGATCGGCAAGACAGTCGCCATAATGGGCGGCGGCATGTATGCGCAATATCGCTGCGTGCCCGCCATGATGGCCCTGCCGCTTAAAGACGAGCATAGTGCCAAGGACGGCGCATCTTCCTTCGTCAACCCGCTCACCGCATTGTCAATGGTGGAAGTCTTGAAAATGGAAGGCCATAAAGCGCTGGTCCACACCGCCGCAGCCTCCAATCTGGGCCAGATGCTTAATCGCATCTGCATGGCAGATGGCGTTGATCTGGTGAATATCGTCCGTAAGGCCGAGCAGGCTGATCTGCTGAAAGCCATGGGCGCGAAATATGTAGTAAACAGCGCGGATGATGATTTTATCAAACAGCTTGCCGATGCCATATATGAAACCGGCGCGACCTTGGCCTTTGATGCCACAGGCGGCGGCAGCTTGGCCTCTGATATATTAACCGCGATGGAAATGGCCGCTGCGCGCACGCCTAGCGAATATAG
>CAZAHS010000299.1:0-2448 GCA_964484855.1 uncultured Sphingomonadaceae bacterium
GGTGACCAGCTAATCCACCATGCCCAATAAAAGATGGTCCAGCCATGATACCATTCCAGATCTTCACGGCCCGTCCAATTGCTGAGTGGCACGGCATATTCGGCATAGCTTATTAAAGCCGTACCAAAGCCGGAGATGATATTAAGGGTTGGCCCTGCAACAAAGACAAAGGCCAGCAACAAGGCCGCCAGCGCCATATTGATATTGCTGAGCAGTTTAACCCCGCCATCCATGCCGCGCACGACAGACACAATGGCCAGCGCAGATATACCCGCAATTAGCAATAATTGTGATGTTAAGGTCGCCTCTATGCCGAACAGGAAAGATAATCCCGTCGCCGCTTGTTGCGCGCCCAAACCCAAAGAAGTGGCAAGGCCAAACAAAGTGGCGATCACGGCCAATATGTCGATGACATGACCAGGCCAGCCCCAGATACGCTCCCCCAATACAGGATAAAATGCCGATCTTATGGTCAGCGGCAGGCCTTTGTTAAAAGCAAAAAAGGCCAGTGATAGGCCAACCAGTGCATAAACCGCCCAAGGGGTTAGCCCCCAGTGAAAAACCGTTGCGCCCAATGCCAATCTTTGTGCTTCTGGCGTTCGCGGCTCGACATTTAGCGGTGTTCCGCCCCAATCTGTGTAATAGGCCATTGGTTCGGCTGATCCGTAAAACACCATGCCAATGCCAATGCCTGCGGAAAACAGCATCGCAATCCATGAAATAGTGCTGAATTCAGGCGCAGCATCTTGCCCGCCAAGGCGGATTCTGCCCAATGGGGACGCCAAGATAGCAATGCAAAAGAGCAGCACCAAATTGGTTGATAATACGAAAAACCAGTCAAAATATTGCAGGGTCCAGGCCTTGGTTGCCTCAAACCAGATTTTTGATGTATCGGGAAAGGCCAATGTAGAGATAACAAAACCGGCGATGAGCAGGGCGCTGATGAAAAACACAGGATTGTGCATTTCCAGGCCGAAGGGATTCACATTATCCTGTCCTGCTTCATAGTCGGATTCATATTCGGTGCTGATACTCACCGCCTCATCACTGTCATTATTGCTCACGCTTCCCGCTCCAATATTTCTGTTCCCAGCGCGTCTTTTAGCGGCTGTAAATGGTCTTCATAATGGCGCCATAGATCGACGCTCGCTTTGGTAATAGGTTGGCGCACCTGCTCGCTGCTGGCGGTTCTAACGGCGCGCTTGGTCTTGTGAAATTCAATACAGGCCTCTTCAAAGGGCAGGCCAAGATAGTCCAGCATGCGCCGCACTTGCCCTTCCAGATCGTCGAGCACATCCTCATGCTGCACGCGCAATATGGCGCCGGGCAACACATCATCCCAATGGCCCATCAAGCGCACATAATCGCTATAATATTGGCCAATCTCCCTCAGCCCATAAGTGAATTCCTGCCCCTCGGCAAAAAGCTGCTTAAAGCCGGAAAAGCAACAGGCCATGGGTTCGCGCCGTGCATCAATAATCTTCGCATTGGGCAGGATCAGCTTAATCAAACCGATATGGCGGAAATTATTGGGCATTTTGTCTATAAAAAAGGGTGCGCCTTGGCGGTGGATGCGGGTATTTTCAATAAAGTCCCTGCCCATTTCGGCCAGTTGATCGGCGCTTAAATCGTGTAGATTATCCGGGTAGAGAGAGACATTGCCCGCCTGTTTCTTGCGCCGCAAACGGTGCGCAAGTGACAGGATGTTGGGAAGTTCCAACGTGCCGTCAACCTGGCTGTGCGAGGCCAATATCTGTTCCAGCAAGGTTGATCCAGCGCGCGGCAGACCCAGTATGAAAATCGGGTCCGGCGCATTATCACCCTTACCCGCCTGTTTGGCGAACAGCGCGGGTGTACAGGCATTAATTTGCGCATCCAGCTCTGCCGTCATTTTATCGGCATCATAGCGCGATTGCTGGCGTTTTAGACTGTTGCCCTGTTCATAAAAAGCGAAAGAACGGTTATAATCTTCACGGTCTTCATAGGCTTTGCCGAGCGCAAAACACATATGGATGCGGTTTTGATGGCTCAGCCTATTGCTGTCTAGCTGCTGGTGCATCGCGGTCATTTCACGGTCGTTAAAACCATAGGTTTTTAGATTGGCCAGCCCGTAATAGGCATCACCATGACAGGGGTCGGTTTTCACAGCCTGTTTATAGGATTGCACTGCATCATCATGGCGCCCAAATGTTTTCAGTGCATGGCCCCTTGAGGTCAATGTCACAGGGTCATCGGGTAATTTTTCCAGCACTGCATCAAACAGGGCGAGTGCATGGTCATAATCACCTGTTTGCATCAGCTCGATAGCATAGAGCGATTGAAATACCGGATTGGCTTTATCACGTTCGTAAAGTTTGCGGCTTTGGTCCAGCGCTTCGGCAAATTTTTGGCGTTTGCGCAGCACCTGAATATAATCAATGCGCAATTGAATATTGTCAGGCTCAAACG
>CAZAHS010000300.1:0-2446 GCA_964484855.1 uncultured Sphingomonadaceae bacterium
CATCAGGCAGCCAAGTGTGCAGCCCCAATTGCGCGGATTTGCCCATCGCGCCAATGAAAAGCAACAGGCAAAGCACCGTCATTGTATCAAGACGGTAACCCAAAAAGCCAATAGTTGCCCCCGCCATTGCAGGCGCAGCCTCTAATATTTCGGGAATAGAAACAGTGCCAAACACCAAAAATGTGCCGAAAATGCCCAGCATAAAGCCCAAATCGCCAACGCGGTTGACCACAAATGCCTTAATGGCAGCCGCACTCGCGCTCGGTTTTCTGAACCAGAAGCCGATGAGCAGATAAGACGCCAGGCCCACGCCTTCCCAGCCAAAGAACATTTGCACCAGATTATCGGCCGTCACCAGCATCAACATAGCGAATGTAAAGAGCGACAAATAGGCAAAGAAACGCGGCTGATCCGGATCTTCTTCCATATAGCCCCAGCTATATAAATGGACCAAAGATGAAACGCTGGTCACCACCACCAACATGATGGCGGTGAGCGTATCGACGCGCAGTGACCAATCAAAAGACAAGTCACCCGATGTTACCCATTTCAAAACAGGGACAACCTGCGCCTGTGCATCGCCGCTTAGAAACGCCAGAAAAATAGGCCAGCTTAATGCACAAGATGCAAAAAGGGCGCCTGTTGTAATGACCTTTGCAGCAACATTGCCAAGCGAGCGATTGCCAAGGCCTGCAATGATGGCCGCCAGTAATGGCAGGAATACGATCAACTGAATGCTCATGGGAATTAGCCCTTCATCCTGTTGATATCATCAACGGCAATGGTACCGCGTTTGCGGAAATAGATAACCAAAATGGCCAGACCGATAGCCGCTTCGCCAGCAGCAACCGTTAGCACAAACATTGCGAATATCTGACCGACCAAATCACCCAAAAATGCGCTAAAAGCCACAAAGTTAATGTTAACGGCCAACAAAATAAGCTCAATCGCCATCAAAATGATAATAACATTTTTGCGGTTTAAAAAGATGCCCAATACGCCCATCACAAACAGGATGGAACTGACCACCAGATAATGTTCGATACCGATCATAGCGAGACCCCCTTCCCGCTTTCGGGATTGGTATTGCGCACCGCTTCTTGCGGCTTACGCGAGATTTGGCGCGCAACATTTTGCGGGCGGACACCTGCTCTTTGGCGGTGTGTCAGCAAGATTGCGCCCACCATGGCAACCAAAAGGATCACGCCAGCAGCCTCAAACAAAAATACATATTTGGAATAGAGCAATTCGCCCACAGCCTGAATATTGCTAACGCCCTCACGGCCCGGGCTAGTCCCGCCCTCTGCTATTTCAATGCCGCCTGCCTGCCAAGCGCCAATGCCAAATATTAATTCAGCCAGAAAGACCAAGGCCAGCGCCAAACCAAGCGGCAGGTTTTTGGCAAAACCAGCGCGTAATTCCGCAAAATCAATATCCAGCATCATCACAACGAAAAGGAACAACACCGCGACTGCGCCAACATAAACAATCACTAGTAACATAGCGATAAATTCTGCGCCGACCAAAACCATCAATCCCGCCGCATTAAAAAAGGCAAGGATCAGCCAGAGCACAGAGTGCACAGGATTGCGTGATAAAATGGTGAATGCACCCGAGGCGATAACAATCGCGGCAAACAGATAAAAGGCAAAGACCTGCATATTATTCTTTCCCCCGCTCTATGTGCCCCAGGCCAAAATATCGGCCAAATTTATTGCATGATACCGTTTCGATACCGGTATATTTGATGATGTTGTCAGTCATGAATCATTGTCTGCGCCGCCTTAACGGTAAGGCGCATCCGCTTCAAGGTTTGCCGCGATTGCGCGCTCCCACTTATCCCCATTTTCGAGCAGCTTATACTTATCATAGATCAGCTCTTCACGCGTTTCGGTGGCATATTCAAAATTCGGCCCTTCAACCACCGCATCAACCGGACACGCTTCCTGACAAAAACCGCAATAAATACACTTGGTCATGTCAATATCATAGCGGGTGGTGCGGCGGCTGCCATCATCACGCGGTTCAGCCTCAATAGTGATGGCTTGTGCTGGGCACACCGCCTCACATAATTTACACGCAATGCAACGCTCTTCACCATTGGGGTAGCGGCGCAGCGCATGCTCACCGCGAAAACGCGGGCTGATAGGGTTTTTCTCATAAGGATAGTTGATAGTTTTCTTCGGCTTGAAGAAATATTTGAGCGTTAAGGCATGCGCCTTGATAAACTCATATAGTGTGAAGGCTTTGATTGTCTGGGTGATCGCGTTCATTCAGAATCCGCCTCTTTACTACAGCTTCCATTGATTAAAATCGGCAGCGGCTCTTTGCCGCCATCAGGCAGACTGGTAATTGCAGAAGGTCTTATGGAGAATAGTAAACCGCCACCGGTCTGCTCAACAAAATCGATCATCGCGCCGCAATTTCCTTCAGTAAAGAGGCTTGG
>CAZAHS010000301.1:0-2441 GCA_964484855.1 uncultured Sphingomonadaceae bacterium
TATATTGAGCGTGCGCCCGATGAAATGGCGCGCGCCAAATATTCCGCAGAGCGTGAGCGTTCGGTCGGTCTGGGCGTGATGGGCTTCCATTCCTTCTTGCAGGCACGCAAGCTGGGCTTTGAAAGCGCATTGGCAAAGTCATGGAATATGAAAATCTTCAAGCATATCCATGCCAAGGCAAGTGAGGCATCCATGATGCTGGCCAAAGAACGTGGGCCATGCCCTGATGCGGCCGATCAAGGCGTGATGGAGCGTTTCTCCTGCAAAATGGCGATTGCGCCAACGGCGTCTATCTCCATCATTTGCGGCGGCGCATCGGCGTGTATTGAGCCTATTCCGGCCAATATTTACACGCACAAAACCCTGTCGGGCAGCTTTGTTGTGAAGAACCCGTATCTGGAAAAAGTGCTAAAAGAAAAATCGAAAGACAGCGCCAATGTCTGGAATTCGATTTTGGAAAAAGGCGGCTCTGTTCAGCATCTTGATTTCTTAAGCGCTGAGGAAAAGGACAGCTTCAAAACCAGTTTCGAGATTGACCAGCGCTGGTTGCTCGAATTGGCGGCTGATCGCACGCCCTATATTGACCAAGCGCAGTCTTTGAACCTGTTCATTCCGGCTGATGTCGATAAATGGGATCTGCTTATGTTGCATTTCCGCGCTTGGGAATTGGGCATTAAATCGCTCTATTATCTGCGCAGCAAATCGGTGCAGCGTGCTGGTTTTGCAGGCGGCGTGGAGGCGGATAACACGCTGGATCCTAAGCAAGTGGAACTCGCTACTGCGCAAACCACCGATTATGATGAGTGTCTGGCCTGCCAATAATATTGCGCCTTATCACATGGAATATCCGTCTCTAAGCATGACAGAATAGACGGGCATAGCAGGGCTTAGGCCCTGTTTTTGCCGGTAGGAAAGAACCCCTATTATGAAACGCCAGCTTCGTAATCTACAGACATTCTTTCCGTTCATATGGCCTGCCAAATCTGGCGTCTATAATGCAGTGCCGTTCGGCAACACCATGCTTTTAAGCGATATGCACTGCGCGGATATGGGGTTGTAATTGGCTGATAATGCGCCCTTTAATGTCTTGCTAGTGACGCCCAATTTCCCGCCCTTTGCTATGGCAGGTGCAGCGCGCACTGGTGCGCTTGCGCGTTACTGGGCGGGGCAGGGCGCGAATGTGCATGTGCTTTCCGCGCGCAATGATGATGCGCATGGGCTGCATAATGCGCTGGATAATGACAATATCATGGCTGAATTTCTGCCGATTGCGCAAGATGATATAGCAGGCCAGCCACGCCAGGCGCCAGTAGCGGCGGCGCACAGCTCCAAAATCCGCAAAGACCCTGGCCCGTTGCGGCGGCTTATCTGGGGTCTGCGCGCCTTGCCGGACCGTTATCATCCGCATTGGACCGCGCGTGCGGCCAGTCGCGGTGCCGAACTCGCAAAAGATCACGGCATTGATCTGATTTATTCATCCGGCCCGCCGCATAGCGTGCATATTGCTGCGGCAGATATAAAGCGCGCCACTGGCCTGCCTTGGATATGTGAGCAGCGCGATTTATGGGTGGGCAATCCCTTTGCTGACCGCCCGTGGATTACCGAAAAGCTGAATGAAAAACTGTCCAATAAGGCGCTGCCACTGGCCAATGCCTTTGTCGGGGTTACGCAGGGGACGGTCGCCGAACTGGAAAGCCAGCATGATGTGCAGGTTTTACTGGCCTATAATGGTCTTGACCCTGCTGATTTTGCGGACATTAATGATATGCAAGACCCGCAGCCACTGGATGCCGAAAAGCTGACCATAGTGCATCCGGGCGTTATCTATGCAGAAAAGCGCGACCCGGGGCCATTATTTGCTGCCATCGCTACTATGGACGATGATGTGCGTCAGTCCATCCGCATGATCTTTTTTCATGACGAATATGATTATATCATGGATATGGCAAAGGCGCATGGCGTGACCGGCCAGATAGAATTTCGCCCGATGATCCCGCGCCATGAAGTGCTGGCGTTGGAGCGGCAGGCCGATTTGCTGCTTCTGGCCCATTGGGATGATCCGCGCGGCGATGCGATTATTCCGGGCAAAGTATTTGAATATATTGGTGCGCGCCGCCCGATCATTGCCACAGGTTCAAAAAATAGCGAGGTTGCGCAGATTGTACGCAAGGGCAATTTCGGCCTGTCCGGCGCGTCGCCGCAAGAAATCGCTGCGCACCTTATCTATTGGCTGGAGCAAAAGCGCAAATCAGGCGGGCGCGTGCCCGATCTGCCGGTTGAGCCGATTGCCGATTTCACCCGCGAGCGCCAATTTGCCAAGGTCGATGCGCTGATCGCCCGTATATTGGGAGAGGCAGCGCCATGATGATATATATGCTCATAAAATCACCCATCAATTTAGCGGTAATATTACGGACCATAAGGTCCGCAAGGCCGACTGG
>CAZAHS010000302.1:0-2409 GCA_964484855.1 uncultured Sphingomonadaceae bacterium
CGCCCAGCAAGCGCTGGAAAATCACCGCAGAGGATTTCCGCAACCGTGAAAAGCGCTCGGAATATTGGGATGCCTATCATGATATGTTTCGTGAGACGCATACACGCTGGGCGCCATGGGCGGTGTTTGATGGCAATAACAAAAAACCGGCGCGCATTGCGGTAATGAACCATATTGCTGAGCAGCTAGAGGCCGAAGTGCCGGACGGCTTTCCGGATGCTGATGAGGAATTGGTGAAGCTGGCGAACAAAGCTTTTGGATATAAGCTGCAAGATTGATAATCTCTGCTAAACTGCGTGTTTAATGGGTTATGATCCATGGCCTAAACCGTTTTTTTTTGAGAGATATTCTTATGCCATTATGGAAAATAGCAGGGGCATTTTGCGTGGGACTTTTGTGCGCGATACCGGCCTTAGCTCAAGAAAAAGACCCTTTTGCCGATGTTTTGCCAGAGAATATATTGACGCTAAAAGACGGGTCGCGGGTCGATTGTACGGACGGCGGCGACACAAGTTTTGCCATGAATATGTGCGCTAGCGCTGAGCTTGAAAAACTGGAAGAAAAGATGGACCGCTATTGGCAGGCGGCGCGCCAGCGTTTTTCTGATGGCTCTGTTGACAGCGCGTATAACAAAGATAGTGACGAAGAAAAAACCGCCGCACTAGCGCGTTTTGATGCCGCGCAAGCAGAATGGAAAAGCTATAGTACCAGCCATTGCCAGTCAGTATATTATGAGTGGAAAGATGGCACGATACGCGGCCAAATGTATCTTGGTTGCAAGATTGCCATGACCCAAAAGCGGACATGGGAGATATGGTCGACTTGGCTAACCTATGCTGACAGCACGCCAGCATTGCTGCCCGAACCTGATTTTGGATATTATCCGAGGCGGGATGATAGTTCGCAATAGGTGATAGCCACCACTTCCCATTCTTTATCACCAGCGGGCAGCTTGACCGTGCGCAAATCACCCAATTTTGCGCCGCGTAAAGCGCGGGAGAGCGGCGAGTTCCAGCCAATATGGCCTTTATCGGGCTCAGCTTCATCATCGCCCACTAAAGTGACGATGCGCTGCTCATCATCCTCATCAGCCAATGTGACCGTTGCACCAAAAAAGATGCGGCTTTTGTCGGGATGGTCTGCTGGATTGACAGTGACTGACGCCTTTATGCGGCGTGAGAGATAGCGCACTTCACGGTCAATTTCGCGCAGGCGCTTTTTGCCATAAATATAATCGCCATTTTCACTGCGGTCGCCATTGCCTGCGGCCCAACTGACAATATCAACCACTTTTGGCCGCTCTTCATGAAATAATTCATGATAGCGTTTTTTCAGCGCGGCCAGTCCAGCCGCGCTGATATAATTGGGTTTGTCGGTCATATGTGGGCGCAGCTTTTACGCGGCGGTTTAACCCGGCGTATTTTTGCGCAGATAATAGCTGATGCGATTATCACCATTATAATTGGCGCGCTCTGGGTTCATGACATCATAAACCACCGCATTTTCCAGCACGCGCTGAACATAGTTTTTGGTTTCGTAAATCGGAATTTTCTCAACCCATTGCAAAATGTCAATTTCGCCGGTGCGTGGGTCGCCATTGCGGCGAATGAACTTGTTCACATTGCCCGGGCCAGCATTATAGGCGGCCACTGCCATGGGGTAGAAACCATTATAATATTCCAGCAAGCGGCTAAAATAGCTGGAGCCCAATTTGATATTATAAAGCGGGTCTTCGGTCAGTCCGCTATAATTCCAGCTTATGCCGATTTTGCCCGCTTGTTCGCGCGCAGTAGAGGGCAAAAGCTGCATCAGGCCGCGTGCTTTGGCGTGGCTGACCGCGCGTTGGCTAAACTGGCTTTCCTGCCTCGTAATGGCGTGGATGAAGGTCCAGTTATTCTGGTAACCATCCGGCACCGGCATTTGCGGGAAGGCCACCATTTGGAAGCGGTCAAAACCATCGGCGCGGGCTGATTGCCCAGCGATAACCGCCAAATCACGGCGGCCTATACGATTGGCCAATTCACCCAAAAGCGCATAATCGGCTTCATTTTCCGCCTCTGATGAAATGGCGCGGAAGAAACGGTTTTGCACCCGCCAATCATTGGTGCGGCGGGTAATGCGTTCGGTCGCGACAACCAGCGAATTGCTGTTAAAGCGCGCACGGGTTGTGGTGTCGATATCATCGGGGTTGCGCACAGCAAATGGCCCGATGGGCAGGCCCAAACGTTCAGCGGCCAATTGGCCGTAATAATAGTCGCTATATTCTGCGGCCATGCCGAAATATTTTTGCGCCTGTTCGGTGTCGCCCGCTTCTGCGGCGGAGCGTCCTGCCCAGTAAAAACCTTTTGATCGCGTTTGCGGGGTGCGCGCACCGCCGCCATAACGGGCGAACATGCCAATGGCTTTGGC
>CAZAHS010000303.1:0-2405 GCA_964484855.1 uncultured Sphingomonadaceae bacterium
GCATCTCGCGGTAGAAAAACTCCATGCGCAATTGCTTTTTGCCCGCCGCCCAATCGTCAAATTCATCATGGCTGCACAAAAACCGATCATCGGCGCAGATGGTGACGGGCACGCCAAAACGCTCTTGCCAATTCTCCATCGCGGCCATTACCCGCCATTCGCCTGCTTCCGTAACGCGGATTGCGCCTATGTCATGCCGCTCCACCGCGCGGGCAATCTCGCCGGTAAAACTGCCGCTATTATCCGCATCGTCCAGCGCAATATAATCCACCGTCCAACCGCGCTCTCGCAAATCCGCCGCATGATGGCGCATGGCAGAGAATATTAGCGCAATTTTCGCCTTATGATGCCGAACATAACCCGCCTCATCCGCCACCTCTGTCATCAAGATAACACAAGCGTCAGGGTCTTGCCCCTCTAGGCTGGAAAGGTCACGACTAAGCTGGTCACCAAGAATGGGGATGAGGGTTTTTGTAGGTGAATTGTCTGGCAAGGCTATGTCTCTTTTACAGGAATATTTGAACATAACGGTCCGCATGCGGAATATATCCGCGCTAATTTATAGCCGAACTTATAACGGGTGATGACAGCAGCGACCACTGACATTATGCAGACAGTCATGACCAATAATAATGATGATAGCCGTTCACAGTCACCCGGATCACGGCAAGCCACGCCGCAGTTTTTGGGGCAAGACAGCGTTTTGCCGCAATCGCCAGAACAGGCGGTGCTGGATTATGTGCCAAATCCGCGGCCTGATACGCTGTATCTGGTGCGTTTTGCTGCGCCGGAATTTACCTCGCTTTGCCCGGTGACGGCGCAGCCTGATTTTGCGCATCTGGTGATTGATTATGCGCCGGACGAAACAATCGTCGAATCGAAATCGCTTAAGCTCTTCCTTGGCAGTTTTCGCAATCATCAGGCATTTCATGAAGATTGCACCGTGGGTATTGGCCAACGGTTATTTGATGAAATGCGGCCAAAATGGCTGCGCATTGGCGGCTATTGGTATCCGCGCGGCGGCATTCCGCTGGATATTTTCTGGCAATCAGGCGCGCCGCCTGCAGATTTATGGCTGCCCGATCAAGGTGTCGCGCCCTATCGCGGGCGGGGGTAAGCAGGCCGCCATATCCGAGCAATAAATATTCATTATTTGTTCTCTTCTTGATCTTTTTGTGTTCCATGCTATGCCATGAGAACATTATAGGAATATCAGGAGTAAAGCATGACCGTTTTAATGGCTCCCAAACCCACCAATTGGCGCGGCATGGGCGATTTTCCATCGTTTAAGCCCAATGTAACATGCGGCCTGTTGTGCGAGTCGCCCGATATTGCTGCCACTGTTGCTGAGGATGTCAGCGCCGTTCATAATATTAGCGCATATGCTGCGCCGCTTTCTGCCGATATTGATATTGTAGATAAAGGTTGGGACATATTGTTCCTGCAATGTGATGCGCATTTTGATATTGCGCTTCAGCTATTGGAAGCGTTAGCAAAATTGCCTTTGATCAGCCGCCCCGCAGTTATTTTGCAGATCAGTATAGAGGCGCTGGATGAATTATTTCCAGTCGCTGAAATGCTGGAGGCCGATATATTAATTGGTAATGACAGGGCGGAGCGTATTGCTGCATTGCTGGGCACAAAACAGCGCAGTGCATTGGCCGAGCAGGATGAAGAAACTGCGAACATGCTGCGCCATTTGACGCAGCAAATGGATATGCTTGCGCGCAAGCTGGACAGTTTTGAGGCAGATGTGCAGAAAAATGACGCCGCGCCCTTTATGGCGGGTCGGCTGGCCAGTCCGGAAGATGGCTTTCGCGGCCCTAAAGACTGTTCCTCCTGGCTCATCAGCAGTGGCAAGGCAGGGCACATGTCTGCAACAGATGTCCGCCGCATCATCGCGGCACGGCGACAGCGCGACAAGGTTTTTGGCGAAGATTTATTTGCTGATCCGGCTTGGGATATTTTGCTCGATCTTTATGCGGCATTTCTTGAAGAACGGCAGGTGTCTGTATCTAGCCTGTGTATCGCTGCGGCAGTGCCGCCTACAACGGCGCTGCGTTGGCTTAAATTAATGACCAAATCGGGATGGTTGGAGCGTGAAGCTGATCCGATTGATCGCCGCCGCGTCTATATGCGGCTTTCGGCAAAATCATTGAAAAATATGCAAAAATATCTTGATGACTTGGATCTGGATGATGCCGCGCTAATCTAATTAGGCGCAATATGGTAAGATTGGCAGCGCGTGATACAATCTTAATCAATATGCATTAATAACGTAAAAATCATCAGAAGCGCAAAACTGGTCTTGATTTTGCCGCTAAATGGCGTATTAGGCCGCTTCTGCTAAGGAAATGGGCGATTAGCTCAGTTGGTAGAGCATCTCGTTTACACCGAGAGGGTCG
>CAZAHS010000304.1:0-567 GCA_964484855.1 uncultured Sphingomonadaceae bacterium
GCATATCATAAGGTTTCTGATCTTATGGCAGCGGTTGTGTATGAAGATCCATGGCTGGCGGGCGGGCATAATGGCCTGTCTAATGCTGAGGATCCTTTGCAGCCGCAAGACCCTTATCCACGGGTTAAGCAATTGCGCGAAACAATGCGCGATCAGGGTATTTCTGATGATGTACCGATCATCATGGCAGGCGGCGTCTGGTATTTGCGTGACTGGCAAAACTGGCTGGACAATCCGGAACTCGGCCAGATTGCATTTCAATTTGGTACACGCCCCCTATTGACCAAAGAAAGCCCGATACCCGATCAATGGAAAAACGCGCTGACGGATATTGATGAGGGTGATGTGCTGCTGCATAAATTTAGCCCGACCGGTTTTTATTCCAGCGCTGTTCGCAATGATTTTCTGCGTTCATTAGAAGCACGATCAGAGCGGCAAATACCATTTTCCACTGAAAAAGCAGGCGAGCATACGCACCAGTTGGATGTCGGCGTTAAGGGTAAGAATTTCTGGGTAACGCGCGGTGATTTGCTGCGCGCGCGTGAATGGGATGGTTTGGGCTTTATC
>CAZAHS010000304.1:577-2398 GCA_964484855.1 uncultured Sphingomonadaceae bacterium
TGGGCTATATCACTGCGCTTAAAACGCCTGATAACACATTGGTTTTTGTTACAACCGAAGAGCGCACCGAAATCCGTAAAGATCAGGCCGATTGTATGGGCTGTTTGTCGCATTGCGGATTTTCATCATGGAAAGACCATGACAATTTCTCAACCGGCCGGTTGGCTGATCCGCGCAGCTTTTGCATTCAGAAATCACTGCAAAATATTGCGCATGAAGGCGATATTCAGAAAAACCTGATGTTCGCGGGCCATGCTGCTTATGAATTTGGCCGCGATCCATTTTATTCAAATGGTTTTGTGCCGACAGTGAAGCAGTTGGTTGATCGTATTTTAACCGGCGACTGATGATGCGATATTTAGGCTAAATGGCTGGGGTCAGGACCGCCATTTAGCTTTCTATATCCCAGGCACGCTGGCCATGATGGGTCTTGTCCAAACCTGCTGCCTCATCATCCTTTGCCGCGCGCATGGGCAATAACAGCGAGATAGAGACGCCAATAACCAATGTGCCAATGACCGACCAGATGATGGCGACCCCAATGGCCATTAATTGCGTGAAAATCTGGCCAAACATGCCAACGCCCTCATCATAGCCCAGCCCGCCAACGCTTTCGCTTACAAATATAGCAGCCAGCAAGGCACCCAAAATTCCGCCAAAGCCATGTGTTGCAAACACGTCCAGACTGTCATCAATGGCAAATATATTTTGGATAATACCGCTGATAATATAGCAAAGCGGTGCCGCAATAGCCCCGATTAATATCGCGCCGCCCGGAGATACATATCCAGCACTGGCAGATATGGTTACAAGACCGGCGATTAGGCCCTGCGCAAAGCCGGTTGCACTAACATAGCCTGTTTGCATTTTTTCCATTAACAGCCAGACCAAAGCGGCAACGCATGCCGCGACATGCGCGTTGAGCATGGCCGATGCTGTGCCGTCTCCAGCGGTCAATTCATTGCCGCCAATTAGCGCTAACCAACCGGCCCAGATTAGGCCAGCGCCGGCCAAGGTCAGTGCAGGGCTGCTGGGGAATGTAATGGCTTTGGGCCAGCCTTCACGTCGCCCGATCATTATCGCTGCTACCAGCGCGGAAACACCGGCGCTAATATTAATGGTCATACCGCCCGCATAATCGATAGTGCCGCTGGTCGCCAGCCACCCACCGCCCATAATCCAATGGGCGATAGGGGCATAAACAATAAGGCTCCACAATGCGGTAAAGGCAATTACCCAGCCAAATTTCGCGCGCTCAATCCATGCACCAACCATAATCGCCGCGGCAAATATTGCCGGTGCCATTTGGAATATTGCATAGGCGCTTTCCGGCACCAATGTGCCCTCTCGCACCGCGCCTAGCCCGATGAGCATCCATGCATTGCCAGCGCCAATCACGCCATTTCCAGCGATGCCAAAGGCCAGCGTATAGCCCATGATAACCCAGAGCAGTGACACAATGGCAGCAATGCCGCCAATTTGTAGCGCCACAGACAGAACATTGCGCGATTCCGTCCGTCCGCTATAAAAAAGCGCAAGGCCCGGTATAGTAAGCAGCAGCGTAAATAAAGTTGCGCCCAGCATCCAAGCGGTATCACCACTATTTATAGAGGTGGTGACAAGGGCAGGTGTAATAAAAGGTGTTTGGGCAGAAGCAGGCGTCATCAGCCCTGTAGCCAATGCTATAAACGCGCCCAGTTTGGCAAAATTGTTCGTCACTATTAAAATCCCCGCCGCTATATATGCACTGTTCAAATCGGCTTTAGAGCATATTTGACAATAATAGGTTTACGCAGCGGTAAGCAAAAAATTACCGGCTAT
>CAZAHS010000305.1:0-2395 GCA_964484855.1 uncultured Sphingomonadaceae bacterium
GAATTGGGCGATTTGGAAATTCAGCGTTTCCAGGAAGACAATATTCAGGATGACTTCACCAATGTAAGCTGGACCGTAGAGGGCCGCATTGGCGCATTGGATATTGTTTATACCGGCGCATTTACCAACCGCGAAACAGAACAGCGGGTTGATTATTCCGATTATCTGTTTGTCGGCCAATATCTGCCTTATTATATTTGTGATACCGCAGTGGTCTATCCTGGCAGTGTAGCGTCAGCACCTGCCGATCCGACATGTCAGGCACCTGACCTGTTGGTGGACAGCCGCACAGAAACCGAAGTGTTTACGCAGGAATTGCGTTTCAACACGCCTGAAGATGAACGCATCCGCTTGACCGCAGGTGCATTTTATTCAGATCTGCGCTTGCGTGAGCTGAATGATTTTAATTATTTCGGATCAGAATTTGTGCGCGGTTCAGATGGTGTAACCACTGGCTTCCTGCCAAACTTCCCGCTGACCAATATCAACTCGCCGGTTGGTGCGGTTGGCAATGCATCGGCAGGCTTTTTCACGGATGCGGGTCCATTCCCCACCGGCACCATCTTCCGCAATGATATTCAGCGCACTGATGAGCAGTTCGGCATATTTGGTGAGGTCGCTTTTGACATCATCCCTGATACGCTAACCTTCACTGGCGGCGCGCGTTATTTCAATGTTGAGGTTGATCTGGAGGGCAGCGCAAACTCATCCTTCTTCAATCTGGCATCGCCTGTCTTTGGCCCCAATACCGGTGTGCCATTGGCTGATCGCGGCGATGTACAGCTTGGCGGCACCAATATCAGCGCCAATTTTGCCCCCGGCAATGCGCTGGGCGCGCCAGATGTTGCAAAGGCAGAAGGCGTGATATTTAAGGGCACATTGACCTATACGCCCAATGACGATCTGCTCTTCTATGTCACCTATTCAGAAGGTTTCCGCCCTGGTTTGCTTAACCGTCCGGGCGGCGCTGCGGGGCCAAATGGCTTCACCGTGCCTTTTGCACTGGATACAGATGATGTGCAAAATTATGAATTGGGCTGGAAAATGTCGCTGCTAGACAATCAGCTACGCTTTAACGGCAATGCGTTTTTTGTAGATATTCAGAATTTGCAAACCACCATTTTTGACCCCAGCATCACCAATTTGTTCTTTTCTGACAATGCGGCCAATGCAGAGATTTTGGGTCTTGAAGGTGATATTACCGTCGCGCCTTATGCGGTGGATGGTCTAACGGTGACGGCCGGTTTCTCTATCCTCGATACAGAAGTGACGGAGGTTCTGACCCCGACCAATGATGTTATTGCCGGATCCCGCTTGGCATTTGCTCCAAGCTTCCAAACCAATTTCCGCGCCCGCTATGAATGGCAGGCCGGTGACTGGACGGCCCATGTGCAACCGCAACTGGCCTATTCATCATCAGTATCGACCGACATTATTGAGATTAACCGCCTTGAGCTGGATAGCTGGATAACCGCTGGTCTTGCTCTGGGTGTCAGCAATGACAAATGGTCAATCGAACTGTTTGGCGAAAACCTGTTTGATGAACGCGCGCAGATTAGCGGCAACTTCATCAATGACCGGGCGCGGATTACCGTAAACCGGCCTTTGACAGTGGGTTTACGCGCCTCATTCACTTACTGATCGATAAGAAATATCGAAAAAGGGGAGCATTCTTTGTGGATTGCTCCCCTTTTTTGTGGATAATGCCAACCTGTATAAAACGAGTTTGAATGTCCGATCCCGAAAATGCCTCTTTATCATGGATGAAGCCTGTCCAGTCGCTTATGTATAATGGGCGCTTTGGGGAAGCTCTGGCCGATACTGACAAGATATTGCTGGCAGAGCCGGACAATATGGATGCGCTCTATATAAAGGCGGTCTGCCAACGTTATCTTGACCAGACACGCGATGCGCTGGCCACAGTACGCACATTACTGGCACTTTCCCCGGATTTTGGCCGTGGGCATCAAGAAGAAGCGCATATCCACCGTGCGCGCGGTGATCTGGATGCGGCATTGCTGGCCTATAAGCGCGCATGCCAATGCAACCCTGTGCTGCACGCGAGCTGGAAAGCGCAAGCGGAGATTATGGAAGGCCGCGGACAAGGCGATGCTGCGCGCGAGATGCGCAATCAAGAACAGCGCATCATGGCATTGCCCAAAGAGCTGGTTGCCATTTCCCATTTGCTGCATGAGGGCAAGCTGGTGAAGGCAGAAACCGCCTGCCGCGCCTTTTTGCAGAAGAATTCGCGCAATGTTGAGGCGATGCGCCTGCTGGCAGAAATCGGCGCACGGCTGGGCGTTCTGGAAGATAGCGACTTTTTGCTGGAAAGCGCATGCGCGTTTGAGCCTGACAATATTCAATTGCGCATTGATTATATTCAGGTGCTGCGCAA
>CAZAHS010000306.1:0-2394 GCA_964484855.1 uncultured Sphingomonadaceae bacterium
AAGGACGTTTTTGCTGCCCTACCGCGGCGCTGCTTGAGGGCGGATTGCTACAATCCCGAACCGCCAAGGTTCGCAAGGCCGACCGGCCGCCGGGCCTTATTGGCCCGCCCCTCGCAAGGCCCTTGGTCGTGAGAGAAAAGAGACTCCCGTGAGAGAAAAAACCCCTCTCCTCCCAAGAAAATCACGCCACTGGTGTTACGCTATGGCCGCCATCCACTGCTATGGTGGTACCGGTCATATAGCTGCCTGCATCAGAGGCGAGGAGGAGCAGCGCGCCGTCCAGCTCTTTATAATCACCAAAGCGCTGCATCGGCACGCGGCTGCGCATTTTTTCGCCTGCCGGACTTTCAAGATAGTCGCGGTTTATGTCGCTTAAAAAATAGCCCGGCGCAATGGCGTTGACGCGGATGTTGATGCGGGTCAATTCAACTGCCATGGAACGGGTTAAATGCGCCACAGCGGCCTTTGATGTCGCATAGCCGCCGGCCTTTAGCCCCGTATGGCTGGCCAGCAATGATGCGATATTGATGATGCTGCCCGGCTTTCCCGCCGCTTTTAACGCCTGCGCGCCATGGCTGGCCACGCGCCAAACGCCGGTGACATTGGTATCCATCACGCTCGCCCATTCCTCTTCCGGCATGTCGATGGTCCAGCTATTATGTGCAATGCCGGAATTGTTGATGATGATATCACAAGGCGGGCCGCTATCATTCATGGTGTGAAAAGCGCCGCTGACGGACTGCGCATCAGTGACATCCATTGCCACCGCTACGGCCTGTTTGCAGGTCTTTTGCGCAATCGACTCTACCGTCTGCGCCAGCTTATCCGTGCGCCGCGCCGCCACCACAATATCCGCGCCAGCAGCGGCCAGCACATGGGCAAAATGCGCGCCCAACCCGCCTGACGCGCCGGTTACCAATGCGCGGCGGCCCGAAAGATCAAAGGCGCTTAGCGCATCAATCAGAGTGTTCGCAGTGCTTTTGGCAGGAACGGCAGGTGCAGTCATAATAGGCTCTTTCTCTCTATTTTTATGCGCTTCATAATAGTCGCAGTGCAGCTTTTTGCGAAGGGTGATTACGCGCTAAAGGTAAATTACCTTGTAGAAAGGAACAATTTACACTACTAATCGTTAGAACACTAATTATAAGGATCAAAAAAGGATTGCGCCCCCTCTTCTCTCTACAGTTTTCCCTTTTCTGGGCGCCGCAACAAAGGACATAGCATTTATGACATCCACCATTGACCAATCAAAGGACGCACTGGCGATATTAACCGATCAATTGATTAATATCTGGCAAGGGGCTGTGGCCCTAACGCCCAGCCTAGTGATTGCGATTGTCTTGCTGTTGGTGACATGGATGGTGGCGCGTTTTGCGGTAAAGATTACCGATAAGCTGATCGACAAAACCGATGTGCGCCCATCGTTGCGCGAATTGATTGAGACATTGGTGCGCCTTGGCATTTGGGCAATTGGTCTGATGAGCGCGCTCACCATATTGCTGCCGGGCCTTACACCGGCCAGCCTGTTTGCTGGTCTGGGCTTTGGTGCTGTCGCCATTGGTTTTGCGTTTCAGGATATTTTTGAGAATTTTCTGGCCGGCATATTGATTATGCTGCGTGAGAAAATGCGCATTGGCGATTATATTGAATGTGAAGGCATAGAGGGCAATGTAAGCGAGATTCGTTTGCGCGAAACGCTGATCCGCCGACCATCAGGCGAATTGACCATCGTGCCCAATTCAATCCTGTTTAAAAATCCGGTCAAAATCCTGACCGATGAAGAGATTCGCCGTCATGAAGTGATTATCGGTGTTTCTTACGATACTGATCTTGAAACCGCGCAGGAGAAATTGCGCGAAGCGGCCAATTCGGTCGATCATATCGAACATGCAAAAGGGGTTGATGTTTTCGCTTGTGAATTTAATTCCAGCTCGGTCGATTTCCGTGTCCGTTGGTGGGCCGGTTCAACCAAACGCGATATGCACCAGAGCAAGGACCAGATGATCCGCACATTAAAACGCGCATTGGATGATGCAGGAATTGAAATACCATTCCCATATATGACGCACACATTTAAAGAAGCCGTGACGGTTAAAAAAGCGGCTTAAGGATTTTAGGGGAGAGCGCCTAAAATATCAGGCAGTCATTCACCCGAAAGAGGTGAGGGCTGCCTGATTTGTTAACCGTCACCGGTGCGCAATTCACGCGGTTCCAAAATTGCAGCGGTTTCAATAAAATCGAGCGCTTGGCGCGCTTTGACAAAACGATCCGCCAACTCTGTCCATTCCCGCGCGGCGTTCTGATTAGGCAATTTGCGAATTTCCACCAAAGCCGTTTCTACCCGCCCGCTATCGACATAGCGCCGCGCGCGCTCCAGCCGCTGATTGGGCGCAG
>CAZAHS010000307.1:0-2388 GCA_964484855.1 uncultured Sphingomonadaceae bacterium
GCGCCGTTATCGCGCATGAGGTCGCGCATTTGCGGCATATGGACCATAGCCCGCGCTTTTATGCATGGATGGATAAGATTTATGAAGGCGATCGCCGCGCCGCCGATGACTGGCTAAAGGCCCATGGCAATGCTTTGCATGGCCTTGCTTTCGGCTAAATCTGCGCTTCAATAATTAGATTGTGATGAGAGCATTATTTTAGATTATATTACCGGCACAAAGCTGTCTGGCGCGTTGCCGCTGATCGCGTAATAGAAGGTAAGCAGCGCGCGCAGCACCCACATAACCGCTGATATTGCAGGGTAAAAGCCGATAAGGAATATAATCATTACAAACCACCATGTCGTAACCATGGTGCGGATGATGACAAAGACTGGCTCTCTATTCATGGTTCTTCCTTTTCGTCTGGATGTGTTTGTAAAAAATGTTAACCATAATCTTACTTTATAGCCTAAGCTCAGCGCGTTTAAGGTCTGATTGGCGCAGCCTGTTCGCGCACACGGTCAATTTCACGTAAAGGCGGGTCGTTGCGCGGGCGCTCCGGAATATTTTGGGGTTGATTGTTCTGGCTCTCTAATTGCTGGTCGGGGACGGGCGCATCACCGCCTGTAGCTCTGTCAATCCAGCGTTCGTCTAGTGTCTGGGGAATAGGTTGCTCCTCTGTGCTTTCAGTTTCACCTTCATCCAGATCATAAAAATCATTGTCGCCCAATGTGATGGGATTGCCATTTTCATCTACGAAATAGGAATCATTGTCATCACCGAAATAAACCTCATCATCAGGTTCTGACAGCCATTCAGGCAAAACAACCTCTGTATCAAAAGGCACAATTTTGCGCCCCTGTACGGCAATTTTCATGAAATCAGCAAAAGCCCGCGCCGGAGCGCGTCCACCCTGTAGGCCTTTGACAGCCTTTGCATCATCGCGGCCCATCCACACGCCGGTGGTCAGTCCGCTGGAAAAGCCCAAAAACCAGCCATCTTTATTGCTGTTCGTAGTGCCGGTTTTGCCTGCCACGGGCCGCCCTATCTGTGCGGCGCGTCCAGTGCCAGTATTAACCGCGGTTTGCAGCAGATCGGTAATGCCTGCGGTGACATAATCGGGCACCAGCTCGGTTCGCGGCGGACCTTTATGTTTGTACAGCACTTCACCATCAATTGTGGTGACCTTGGCAATACCATAAGGCGCAATATAGCTGCCCCCCTGACTGACGCCAGCAAAGGCAGCCGTCATATCCAATACCCTTACCTCTGATGTGCCCAATACCATAGAAGGTGTGGTCTTAATCGGTGTTGTGATGCCAAAGCGCCGCGCCATGCCAGCAATGGTGCCATAGCCCAGTTCATCACCAATTTGCGCAGCGACGGTGTTTTTGGAATAGGCAAAGGCGGTGCGCAGCGTAATGGCGCCGGCATAACGGTCGCCGCTATTGCGCGGTGTCCAGCCTGCAATGGTCACAGGTTCATCAACCACTATATCCTCAGTTGTATAACCCGATTCCAAAGCTGCCATGTACACGAACAATTTCCATGCAGAGCCAGGCTGACGCACAGAATTGGTTGCACGGTTATAATTGGATGTCACATAATCCGTGCCGCCCACCATAGCGCGCACTGCGCCATCGCGGTCAACAGAAACCAAAGCGCCTTGTGCGCCGCTAGGGGCATTGGCTTTTATTGCGCTGGTAGCTGCGCGCTGCATCTTTATGTCCAGCGTCGTCCACACCTCTAGCGGCGCATTGGTTTCCTCAATTAAAGTATCAAGCTGTGGTAAAGCCCAATCGGTAAAATAGCGGACACTATTTTGCCCGCGTTCAGGCGATAGCTCAACCTGTGCCGGGCGAGTTTCAGCAGCCTGGGCTGCGGATATGGCCCCTGCATCCTGCATCACCTCCAGTACAACCGATGCACGGTCAATGGCGGCCTGTGCATCTGCGGTGGGTGAATAGCGCGATGGGGCTTTGACCAGTCCGGCAATAATCGCCGATTCAGCCAGATCCAGATCAGTAGCCGGATGCCCGAAAAAGCGGCGACTGGCGGAATCAACGCCATAAGCGCCGCCGCCAAAATAGACTTTGTTCAGATATAGCTCAATTATCTGCTGCTTGCTAAACTTGCTCTCCAGCGCCAGCGCGAGGATCATTTCGCGGCCTTTGCGGGCAAAGGTGCGGGTGTTGGTCAGAAATATATTACGGGCAAGCTGCTGGGAGATGGTGGAGCCACCCTGCGCCCAATGGCCGCGCTCTAGCCGGACACTAACAGAGCGGGCAATGCCAATGGGGTCAACGCCGATATGGCTGTAATAGCGCCGGTCTTCCACCGCTATCATGGCATCCTTCATCACTTGCGGAATATCTTTATAGGGCAGCCATTGGCCAAAGCTGGGGC
>CAZAHS010000308.1:0-2376 GCA_964484855.1 uncultured Sphingomonadaceae bacterium
GGCCTGCGCTGCGCGCAAAGCGCGTACTTTGCGCGCCAGCATTTTGGGCGGACCACCAAAATGGCGATTGCCAATGCGGCTAAAGCGTCTGCTGCGCGCAAGATCGCCCTGGGTTAAAGCCTGTACATCGGGCGAGGGGCTTCCTGCCAGCCATTGCCGTAGCTCTTCAACGCCGGCTACGGTGCGCTTGCTCAGCGGCTGCACCATTTTAGAAAAGGCTGTATCAAGAACCTTTTTGGTCTCTTCTATGCTGTTGGTCGCGGCCAGTAATTCCGGCAGATTATCAGCTTTTGGCCCCAAAACCGCTAATGCATTGCTGGCACAGTCGACATATTTGCTGGAATCATCATCGATAATCGCGCCGCCCCATGCCAATGGCAACAAAGAGCAACCCACAACATCAATCGGCCCTTCTAACCGGATATTGGCCGCCGCTGTTCCCGGCCCGATCAACAGGTTTTTCATACCTTTGGCGCTTTTGCTGCCATCATGAAATTGCAGATAACCATCACCTTTAAGGCGAAAGCGCACGACGCCTATATCGGCCCTGTCAATCTCTTCAAAAACCGGCGCGTCACTGCGAACGCGGTAATATAGTGATAACAGGCTTTTCAAATGGGGAGCAGGCTCGGCAAATTCTATATTCATAAGGCCGCTCTCTTTTTGCGTTATTTTTTTGCGGGCGGATATCGTCCCTATGCACTATGTTTACAGATATTTTGTTACACAAACTTACTCATGTTTTCGCCGTAAGCGGGCTTATTTTATCTACAAATTTTGATCGTTTGTCGATTAATGGCGCCAGCAAGCTGAAATCCGAACCCAATTTTGCCGGTGTGGTGCCTGTAAATAATTTCAGCTCACGGATCATATGCGACTGGTCATAAAAGGCATCATAAAGATAATCATGATCCTCTTGTACATTCTCTGCCAAAATGCGGGCCGCGCGCAGTGCGCGATATTTGCGAGAGAGATATTTGGGCGGCATGCCATAAAAATGGTTGACCTTACGCGCAAGCTGGCGCGTGGAAAGACCGGTTATGCTTTGCAAATCGGCAATTTCTGGCGATGTATTGGCCGCTAACCAATGGTCAACCTGGCGGGTAAAGTCCAATATATCGGGCCGCGCTTCGGCAATTAGCGGCTCCAATACAGAATCCGCCAAAACCGCCATTTCAGAGACATGCGACATAGACTGTAACTGGCCCATATAGTCATCAACACCAGGGATGATCGCATTTGCCGGAACAATAGAATCGCGCACGGAATTGGCCGGTGTTTCGGTAAGCAACCCCCAACCTGCAGGCAGCAAGCCCATGCCGAACATGCGATAAGGCCCATCGCAGACATAACGGATGGCAGTGCTGGTTGGGCCGATCACAGATACGCCGCGCAATTCAAATGTGCGCCCACGTGCAAAATGGACCGTGCCGCCACCATCAAGCGAGAAGCGCAATTGTGCGAGTGCGGCCCGCTCTATATCCTCAAAACCGTGTGTGAACTCGACAACATAATATACCGACACATAGTCGCGCAAATGTTCTGCTGGCATAATATAATCGATGGATGGCATTGCAGACCCTGTTTTTTTCCAACAGTAGCGCACAATGAAAAGAAAAAAAAGGCGGTCAATCGGGCATAGCGCCGAATTGACCGCCGAAAAGTGAAAGAAGCCCTATTTGCTAGGGCCCTTCGGGTCGCAAGAACTTATATAGCGAGTCCCGAATTTAAAGAATTGGATAAAATGGACGTTGCCGCCATAAACTGTGAATTTTTATATTATTTGCTCTCAGCGATCCAATCATCCACCCGCTCTTCCATGATGGTCAATGGCACAGGGCCAGAGCGAAGAATAACGTCATGAAAATTGCCATAAGTGAATTTTCCGTCCAGCTCTTGCTGCGAACGGGCGCGCAATTCCTTGATTTTCAGCTTGCCGATCATATAGGCGGTCGCTTGACCCGGAAAAACGATATAGCGTTCAATGGCTTTGCGGATATCGCCATCGGGGTTGGGTGTATTTTCTGTCAGATAGGCAATCGCCTCTTCGCGGCTCCAGCGCTTATCATGAATGCCGGTATCAACCACCAAACGGCAGGCCCGCCATAGCTCCATGCCCAGCCGCCCGAAATCTGAATAAGGGTCTTGGTAAAAGCCCATATCTTTACCCAATTCCTCAGAATACAGCCCCCAGCCTTCGCTATAGGCGGTTACGCCGCCAAAACGGCGAAAGGGCGGCAAATTGCCAAGCTCGGTCTGAATGGCGAGCTGCAAATGGTGGCCGGGCAATGCTTCATGATAGGCCAGAGCTTCCAATTCGGTCTTGGACATATCTTTCAGATTATACAGATTGACATAATAGGTGCCGGGGCGCGA
>CAZAHS010000309.1:0-2347 GCA_964484855.1 uncultured Sphingomonadaceae bacterium
GCAGGTGGTTTAGGCGATATTCGGTTTGGAAAAATTCGCGTGCTTCCTTGCCTTTATCTGCGCCTTCCAGCGCACCGCTTGTCGCCAACATGCGAATATCGCCGCCTGCGCAAAAGCCCCTGCCCTCTGCATGATCCAAAATAACCGCTTGCACCGCATCATCCTTGGCCCAGCCTTGCAAAGCGTCAATCATGCCCTGACACATAGCAAGGTTGAGCGCATGAATGGCTTTGGGCCGGTTAAGGCTGATATGGCCAATATTGCCCTTTTGGGAAATGATTAGATCTTCTGTCACAGGCATTTTTCTCGCTATTTATCAAAATATATACGCCGTCAAAAAGCGCCAACTATTGGCGGATTAGCTCGCGCGATATAATCATGCGCATCACTTGATTGGTGCCTTCCAAAATGGAATGGACCCGCAAATCACGCCAAAAGCGCTCAATCGGGTAATCCTGCAAATAGCCATAGCCGCCAAATAATTGCAGCGCCTGATCGACAATCTTGCTGCCGCTATCGGTGGAAAGACGCTTGGCCATGGCGGCAAATTTGGTTTTGTCCGGCGCGCCGTCCGTCACCTTGGCAGCGGCCAAATAGAGCAGCGCGCGCGCCGCTTCCAAATCAGTTGCCATATCCGCCAGAGTGAATTGCGTATTTTGAAAATCAATGATGCGTGTGTCAAATTGCTTGCGGTCAGTCGTATAGGCCATCGCCTCGTCCAGACAGCGCTGCGCGCCGCCCAGCGAGCAAGCACCGATATTCAGCCGCCCGCCATCAAGCCCCATCATCGCAAAACGAAAACCGTCGCCCTCTGCGCCCACGCGGTTTTCTACCGGTACGCGCACATCATCCAAAATGACCTGCCGGGTCGGCTGAGAATGCCAGCCCAATTTCTTCTCATTCGCGCCGAAAGATAGCCCTTCCATCCCCTTTTCCAGCACGAAGCAGCTAATACCCTTAGGCCCATTATCGCTGGTGCGCGCCATCAGCACATACACCTCATTCTCACCTGCGCCGGAAATAAATTGCTTGGCGCCGCTGAGCACATAATGATCGCCATCTAATTTGGCGCTGGTTTTCATCGCTGCGGCATCGCTGCCACTGCCCGGCTCTGTCAGGCAATAGCTGGCGATTTTATCCATGGTCACCAGATCGGGCAAATAGCGGTCTTTAAGCTGCTGATCGCCAAAGCAATCAATCATCCAGCTTGCCATATTATGGATCGAAATAAAGGCGCTGGTCGATGGGCAGCCATAGGCCATAGCCTCCATGATTAGCGCAGCCTCTAACCGGCCAAGGCCTATTCCGCCGGATTCTTCCGACACATAAATCGCGCCAAAGCCCAAATCCGCCGCCGCCTTAATGGTATCACGCGGAAAAATATGCTCCTCATCCCACCGCGCAGCATGCGGCGTAATGGCATCAGCAGTGAATTTCTGCGCCATATCCTGAATGGCAATCTGGTCTTCGGTCAAGGAAAATTGGGAGGTCATACGTTACTTTCAAGATAGGGGCTTTCAAGGAAAGGATTTACAATTTTCAGACGGTCATTCACTATAAGGCCATGCTGCATATCTTCGGAATAAAAGGTCGTGCAGTTATCGGCTAATGCCGCCGCTAACATAAGGGCATCATAAATTGAAATTTGATATCGATAATGCAAACGGCGTGCTTCGGCATTAATTTCTACTGTAAGCGGGCAGATAGACGCTACGCATGCGATAATATCGTCAATAGCTTGGTCAAGATTTCGACCATTTGCTATATTTTTTTTGATTGAGACATTTGCGAATTCATTGAGCAGCTGAACGCTGATAGATGGCCCGCCTCGGATCAATTGGTTGGCCTTGGCGCTCTTTTTTTCCTCCAGAAATCCATAGATCGCGATATTCGTGTCTATCGCATAGCGCTCACTCATCGCGAATTTGCTTCATCACGATCAAATTTATAATCGTCAGGCAATTTCCAGTTGGCATTTCTAATCCGCTCTAGCGCCTCCTCGCGGCGGCGCTCCTTATCATCACTAAGAGCGCGTTCAAGGGCCGCCATATCAAACTCGTCACCCTCATGCAGGTTGAATTTCTCGACCAGCGCTTTAGGCAAACGCACTGCCAGACTGCGCCCCCATTTACCGATTTGTGCCTTTGTCATGTATTATTCCTTAAATGATATTACGTTGCGATATTATCACGTCGTGGCGCGCCGCGCAATTACCCCATTGTTGGAATAACAAAGGCATTCTCAGCAGTGCCATCGGCGGCACCATCGGGCCAGCGTTGGGTAATTGTCTTTACCTTGGTCCAGAATTTCACGCCTTCCATACCGTGTTGATTGGTGTCGCCAAAAG
>CAZAHS010000310.1:0-2345 GCA_964484855.1 uncultured Sphingomonadaceae bacterium
CGCCCGGCACACCGCCCAGCAAGACACCGCGCCCGCCATGCGCTTTTTCCAGCGCGGTTGCGCCTGCCTGTATCGACATACGCCCGGCAACCTGGCTCATGGGTTTTAAAAGCGGCAGACCGCCTTTGCCCGTCACCGTTTCATAAGCAATACAGATAGCGCCGGATTTCACCAGATCCGCGGTCTGTTCAGGATCGGGCGCAAGATGCAAATAGGTATATAATATCTGCCCCGCGCGCAGCATGGCCCGCTCATTGGCTTGCGGCTCCTTCACCTTCACCACCATATCGCAGCGCGCAAAAATCGCTTCCGGCCCGTCCACCAGCTCAGCACCCGCCGCAATATAATCGGCATCACTGGCACCAATGCCAAGGCCAGCCGATGCCTCAACCAATAGCTCATGCCCGCGCTCGACCAGCTCGCGCACGCTTTCAGGGGTTAAACCAACGCGATATTCATGATTTTTAATCTCTTTTGGGGTGCCAATGCGCATAAATGCCTCTTTCGCAAAATATATACGGCATGAACATAGTTAATTAGAGGGCAAATGGCGAGTATTTTGCTTAATAAAATTTCACACGGTTGAAATTATTATTCTTTTGGTAGCCATTTCTGAATGCCGAACCATAATATAAGGACGCATAGCCGCGACACCTGACAGAATAACATGATCGATTCGCCGTTTCTCAAAAAGGGGTGGACCGTCAATCGTTCATCAACCGTAACTAATCATTCGGCTAATGCATCACTTCCAGATGGGCGCAATAGGATGCCGCCCCATCAGCAGGATTAAAAAAGGAAAAAAAGATGCAGTCCTCTAAATTATCATTTTCAGTCTTGTCCGCAACTATAGCGGCATTGGCTCTTTCTGCATGCGTCACCAATCCAGATGGCAGCAAACGCATTGACCGCACCGTTATTGGCGGACTGGGCGGCGCTGTCGGCGGATATCTTCTGGGCGATTTGGTCGGTGGCCGCAGAGACCGTACCGAGAAAATTGTCGGGGCGGGCATTGGCGCTGTCGCTGGTGCCGGTCTGGGCCGCTATCTGGAACAACAAAAACGCGATTTGGAACAGCAAACAGCCGGAACCGGTGTTGAGGTAACACAGGAGGGTGACAGCCTGTTGGTCAACATTCCATCAGGCATTACATTCCCGGTGGACAGTGCAGCGATTCAACCAAACTTCCAGCAAACCCTTAGCGATGTGGCGCAAACGCTTAACCGCTATGAAAGCAGTTATATCGACGTTTACGGGCATACTGATGCGTCAGGCAGCGATGCCTATAATCAAGGTTTATCAGAGCGGCGAGCGGCTTCTGTATCGGCATTTTTGCAGCGTCAGGGCGTTAACGGGGCGCGGCTTGCCACCAAAGGCTATGGTGAAACGCAGCCCATTGCGAGCAATGAAACCATAGATGGCCGTGCACAAAACCGGCGCGTAGAGCTGCGCATTGTTCCGGTTACACAGGATGATCTGGGCTAAATAGACGTATGAATATCTGCGGGCCTATATCTATGGGCCTAATATCTATAAGCGGGCGCGGCAATATCGCCTCGCCCGCAGACCGGCCCCTGATGCTAGGGTCAGGACCTAGTCCTCCACCCGCCTTATCGGCACAGGGATATTGCAAATGTCCGCGCCGCCCGCTGGCACATTGAAAAACGGATCGCGGCGATTGGCGCGCGCTCTGGCGTAAGCGGCGAAGGTCTTGCTCTCGGTTGAGAGATATTCAAAGCGCGGGGTGGTTTGTTCACCTACCGCTTCGCTGCTTGAGGTGGTTTTGCCTATCCGCACAGAAAGTATCGGCACGCGCTTGGCGGGGTCTTCATAAAAACCAAGCTGCCCCTTGCCGCGCGGCAGGCTGCTCATATGCTCTATCCCCTCAATCACTCGCCCGACCAGCGCGATATTGCGGTCCAAATGGCGCGGCGCATGGCCGATAACAGTGTATAATTCTGCGCCCGTGCCAGTATCGGGCGAGAGATTGCGCCCCACGCCGACCATGCCATAGCAATGGACGGGCCAGGTTTTTGTAAAATTGGAAGCAAGCCGCCAGCCGGAATGATGATATGTGAAGCCCGCATAAGCGTCGCCTCGCCGCGTTTTGTCCAAATAGTCGCCAAATTTCTCATCGGGATTCAGAACTAATCGGCCAGCACCATCAATATTTTTTGGCTTGATGGCCTCAGCTAAATCTTTCCGCATTTTCTTTGTCGGATTTGTCTCGTAATCACTCTCCGGCACCGTCTCCAGATCGGCGGGTAGTGTCTTGGCTTCACCCCCGCTCTCCGGATTATCATAATCGGCATCGCCCCATTGCACGACATAATTGTCCTGCACGC
>CAZAHS010000311.1:0-2344 GCA_964484855.1 uncultured Sphingomonadaceae bacterium
TCTGCGCCCACATCCAATTGTGCAGGGCGGTGCGGATATTACCGATATGAAGATGCCCCGTAGGCGAGGGCGCAAAACGAATTTTTGTGGTCATATGCGGTGCTTTAGCGGCCAAGCTATCGGCTTGTCGAGCACCTTATAACAGATGCGCTCACGCCATTTGATCCAACCGGTCGGCCAGCCACATTTTAATCAGCGCCTGACGCGACACGCCGCGCCGCGTTGCTTCTGTGTCGAGCCGCTGCAAAAGCATTTCGGGAAAGTCGATATTGACCCGCTTTTTTTCGAGTCCCGGGCGACGCGCTGACGACCAGTCAACATATTCAGAAATATCTTCACCATCGTCGAACATCCGGTCAAGCTCTTCAGCCATTATCTTTTTCTGTGTCATAAGCCACCACCTCTATTTTTCTTGCCCGCCGCACAGAGATGATCCTGATATTATCATCACGCCGTGTAAAAATTGCCGACCAAATTTTATCATCAACTAAGCCGCACATCATCCACCGCCCTTCTGTTGCCCATGGTAAGTCTAGCTCAAGACGATATTTATCATCCCAAATTGCTTGGGCTTGCTCAAAGTCAATTCCATGCTTAGCCAAATTGGCCTCGCTTTTAACTGGGTCATATTCGAATATCATAGCATGATGGGGTATAATTTCTATACCTTTTTTATACCTCCCAATCAAACCGTGCGAAACGCATTTGTGATCGGATATCTTCTATCGCGGCCAAAATTGCGGCGGCCCAGTTTTACGCCTGGCGGGGCTTGGCGGCGTTTATATTCGGCTATGTACAGCAAGCGCTCTATGCGGATCACGGTGTCACGGTCAAAACCCTTGGCCACCATATCATCGACCGATAGCTCCTCCTCAATCAGGCCGTGCAGCAGCGGGTCCAACACATCATAATCGGGCAGGCTGTCACTGTCTTTCTGGTCTTCGCGCAGTTCTGCCGATGGCGGCTTGTCGATAACATTGTCCGGCATCACTGGCCCATCGGGACCAAGGCCAAGCGATGGCTTATTCGCGTTGCGCCAGCGCGAAAGGTCAAACACCGTCAGCTTATAGGCATCTTTCAGCACCGAATAACCGCCCGCCATATCGCCATAAATGGTGGCATAGCCAACGCTCATCTCGCTCTTATTGCCGGTGGTGAGCAGCATATGGCCAAATTTGTTTGAAAGCGCCATCAGCGTGACGCCGCGAATGCGCGACTGGATATTTTCCTCGGTCGTGTCTGCCTCTTTGCCGGCAAAACTGTCTGCCAACATCGCATCAAAGCCCTGCACTGCCGGATTGATGGGGATGCTGTCCAGCTTTGTGCCGAGCATAGCCGCGCAGCCAGCGGCATCGTCCAGACTTTCCTGTGATGTAAAGCGGCTGGGCATCATCACGCACCACACCCGCTCTGCGCCCAGTGCATCGACCGCGACCGCCGCAGACAGTGCGCTGTCTATACCGCCCGATAGGCCCAGCACCACGCCGGGAAAGCCATTGCGGTTCACATAATCACGCAGGCCAATAATCATCGCATTATAAATATCTGCCGGATGCTCATCCCATGACGCCAATGCGCCTTGGCGGCACTGCCATATGCCATTTTCTGTGCGATCCCAATAGGTTGTAACGCTCTGCTCAGACCAATCGGGAAGGCGATGCATTGTCTCGCCGCCTGCATTCAGGACAAAAGAACAGCCATCAAAAACCAGCTCATCCTGCCCGCCAATGCGGTTGAGGAAAATCAGCGGCAGGCCGGTTTCCTGAACGCGGCTGCGGAAAACCTCCATCTCGCGGTGGTCATCCTTATCAATTTCATAAGGGCTGCCATTAACGGAAATCAGTATCTCGGCCCCCTGCTGCGCCAGATGGCGCGGCACTTTGGGCAGCCAGCCATCCTCACAAATGGGCAGGCCCAGCATCACGCCGCGAAATTCTACAGGGCTTGGCAATGGCCCGGGCGTAAAGAGCCGCTTTTCATCAAAAGTGCCATAATTGGGCAGCTCATGCTTAAAGCGCACCGCCGCAATTTTGCCGCCATCCAACAGCGCCACACCATTATGCAGCCGCTCGCCATCAGCAAACACACTGCCCACCAGCATAGCCGCGCCGCCATCACCCGTCGCTTCGGCCAGCCGCTCCAGCTCCTGCGCCGCGCGGTGGATTAAAGCGGGTTTCAGCACCAAATCCTCTGGCGGATAGCCAATAAGCTGTAATTCAGGGAAAATTACCAGATCGGGCTGTTCACCAGGCGCGGCATCACGCGCAGCATCCGCGCGCGCGGCCAGCATGGCATCGGCATTTTCACGCAATGCCCCCATTTTCTGGTTGCATTGGACCATGGT
>CAZAHS010000312.1:0-2342 GCA_964484855.1 uncultured Sphingomonadaceae bacterium
GTTGATGAGTTCCTGAATAAGAACGGTCTTGCCAACGCCTGCGCCGCCGAACAGACCGATTTTGCCGCCTTTGGCATAGGGCGCCAGAAGGTCGATGACTTTAATGCCGGTCACCAGAATTTCTGACTCGGTTGATTGTTCAATGAATAAGGGCGCTTCAGCATGAATGGGCGATGTTGATTTATGGCCGATAGGGCCGCGCTCATCAATTGGCTCACCGATCACATTCATAATCCGGCCCAGTGTTTCAGGGCCAACCGGCATAGCAATTTGGCTGCCGGTATCGCGCACTTCCTGTCCGCGCACCAAACCCTCGGTGGCGTCCATGGCGATGGTGCGCACGGTGTTTTCACCCAGATGCTGGGCGACTTCTAAAACCAGCCGTTGGCCATTATTCTCGGTTTCCAGCGCGTTCAAAATAGCCGGCAATTCGCCCTCAAAAGTAACATCGACGACGGCGCCGATAATCTGGCTGATGCGGCCTGCTGCATTGGTGTTTGCCATGGGTTTTCGTCCTTATCTGACTTACAGCGCTTCTGCGCCGGAGATGATTTCAACAAGTTCGGTGGTGATCGCGGCCTGACGGCTGCGGTTATATTCTACGGTGAGGCGGTTTATCAAATCACCGGCGTTGCGCGTGGCATTGTCCATTGCGGTCATGGAAGAGCCTTGTTCTGACGCCGCAATTTCCAGCAATGCGCCAAATAATTGCGTTTTGACATAGCGCGGCAGCAATTCTTCCAGAATTTCTTCCTCACCAGGTTCATATTCCACAATCGCGCCGCTTTGCGCAGCGGCTTCTGGAGCAGGAACAGGAATAAGCTGGTTCACCGTTGGCTCTTGCACCAAGGCTGATTTGAAAGTTGGATAAACCAGATGCGCAATATCAAATTTGCCATCATCAAACATGGCAATTAGCTCTTCGGCAATCTGCGCTGCTTCTTCAAAGCCGGGATTGCGAACAGTGGATGTATCAAAATGCTTAGCTATCTGGCTTTCAAATATGCGCTTAATCGGTGCACGGCCTTTTTTGCCGACCAGATAGAAAGATACTTTTTTGCCCGCAGCTTCAAGCTCACGTGCTTTTACTATGGCGGCGCGCACAATGTTGGAATTCAAACCGCCGCATAGGCCTTTATCTGTGTTGACGACGACCAGCAGATGGTGGTTGTCTGCGCCATTGCCTGCCAGCAATTTGGGTGCACTATCGCCAGATACCTTGCCAGCAAGCGAGGACATAACAGCCTCAAGACGCTCAGCATAAGGCCGACCAGCCTCAGCAGCAGCTTGAGCGCGGCGCAATTTTGCTGCCGCGACCATTTGCTTTGCCTTGGTGATCTTCTGGGTCGATTTAACTGACCCGATCCGGTTTTTCAGTTCTTTAAGACTGGCCATATTTCTTCCAAATAACCGTTAAGTCTAAAGCCTAACGGATGCTAAATCCTTGGATTACGCGAATTGCTTGCCGAATGTTTCCAGCGCAGCCACCAACCTGTCTTTGGTGTCGCCCTCAAACTTCTGGCTGGTGCGGATTTCATCCAAAATGTCTTTATGCTCACTGCGGACAAAAGACAGCATGGCTGATTCATATTCGGTAACGCGGTTGGTATCGACATTGTCCAAAAATCCGCTGGTTCCCGCAAAGATAGACACGGTTTGCTCTTCAAAAGGTAGCGGGCTAAATTGCGGTTGCTTTAGCAATTCGGTTAGACGCGCGCCGCGGTTAAGCAGCTTTTGCGTTGAGGCATCAAGATCAGAACCAAATTGCGCGAACGCCGCCATTTCGCGATATTGCGCCAATTCTAACTTGATCGAGCCGGATACTTTTTTCATCGCTTTGGTTTGCGCAGCAGAGCCAACGCGGCTAACCGACAGACCAACATTAATGGCGGGACGGATGCCTTGATAGAAAAGCTCTGTTTCCAAGAAAATCTGACCATCGGTAATCGAAATCACATTGGTTGGAATATAAGCGGAAACATCACCGGCCTGTGTTTCAATAATCGGCAATGCGGTCATGGAACCAGCGCCATTATCTTCATTCATCTTCGCGGCACGTTCCAGCAAACGGCTGTGCAGATAGAAAACGTCACCCGGATAGGCTTCACGGCCCGGAGGACGACGCAGCAGCAAAGACATTTGGCGGTAAGCAACGGCCTGTTTTGACAAATCGTCATAAACAATCAGCGAGTGCATGCCATTATCGCGGAAATATTCGCCCATGGTGCAGCCGGTATAGGGCGCAAGAAACTGCAAAGGTGCAGGCTCTGACGCAGTCGCGGCAACGACGATGGAATATTCCATCGCGCCATTTTCTTCCAGCTGCTTAACAATCTGTGCAA
>CAZAHS010000313.1:0-2327 GCA_964484855.1 uncultured Sphingomonadaceae bacterium
ATGTGAAAGTCAGCCTATCATTCTTCATGCCTGTCCTGCGCAAAAACAGGCTTGTATCGATATGCTGATGTTGAGCATCTTATAGGATTGTGTTGGATTGCGGTCAAGGGCTGCGGTTAATTGCGCCATGCTTAGGGTCAGACCTATTAAATTCTCGCATTTGCCCGCCCAGATCACAGCCGCGCTGCTCCAACATATCAACCATCTCCCAATAGGCCTTTGGCGTATCAGTAAGCGGAATATAAGGGTGTAGATGATGCACGATGTGATATTGCATACCCATTGAAAGAAGGTTCCCAACCTTGCTGCGAAATGCCTTGGTATCGCGGTAGCGTCCGGTTTTATCGGCGGGTTGATGCGGTGCCCAGCTTAAGAAGAATATGATATAGGTGGAACCAATATGGCGTGGCAGCCACCATAATAAAGCAACCTCTAACGCATAGCCGCTTATCGCTAGCCCGATATGCAGGCCGTAAAAGAACAGCGTGTAAAGCGCGCCATCCAAAATGGCGTCTGGGCGGCCAATACGCTCCAGCACTTTTGCATAACCATTCATGCCAGAATCTGTAACGCCGGGCTGGCGTTTGCGGATGGCATTAACAATCGCATTCCACTTACCACTAACAAAAGAATGGCCGTGGTCAGGGTCCAATAGCGGATCATTGGCGTGTTTATGATGCTCCAAATGGGTCAGCTTAGCAACGCGGTAGGGCAGCACCAGCGGTATGGTGGAAAGATGCCCCACCAGCTCATTAAGCCAGCGCCATTTTGTGCCAACACGGCCAATAATATCATGCTGTGCTTCATGGCTGGGCAGATAGCATAAAGCGACATTAATGCTGGCAATAGGCAAAGCCAGCCATAGCGGCATGATATCCAAAAATACTAAGGGCCAGAGCGATAGCCAGACCGCCAAATTGCCCAGCCCCCAGGCAACGGCCTCCCAAGGCAAACGATCTGCATATTTGCGCGCTATGGCCAGTTCGGCGCGGCGCAATTGGCCCTCGGTCATATCCACCGCCCCGTCACTTGCGCAAATATGCCCCAAGCGCCGCCCAAAGCGATGGCAGGCCAATATATGGACAGGCCGAAAAGTTGATTATAGCCCATAAGGATCATTATCTGTGCGAAAAGCGGACCGAAAAAACCAAAGCCGAACAGCACCGGCATATAATATAGCAGGTTTTTGATGGTCCAAATCATATGGGGAGCATAACGCAGCGCTTTTGGTCTGCCAAGCTGTTTGCAATGTTGCTAATATGATGGGGCCATTAAACCCAAATAGCAAAAAGGCCAAATAGCAAAAAGGCCAAATAGCAAAAAGGCCAAATAGCAAAAAGGGCAGCCATGCCGAAGCATGACCACCCTTTGCAAAACATTTATCAGCCGCAATAAAGCAACTGAAAAAGGCTTATTTCAGCTCGACGGTACCGCCTGCAGCTTCGATTTTGCCTTTAACTTCTTCAGCTTCAGCTTTGTTGACGCCTTCTTTCAATGGCTTTGGTGCGCCTTCGACCAGAGCTTTGGCTTCACCAAGACCCAGACCTGTAATCGCACGAACTTCTTTAATCACTTGGATTTTCTTGCCGCCATCGCCGGTCAAGATAACGTCAAATTCGTCTTTATCTTCAGCAGCCGGTGCATCACCGCCAGCGCCGGGTGCTGCAACAGCAACCGCAGCAGACGCAGAAACGCCCCATTTTTCTTCCAATGCTTTAGAAAGCTCAGCAGCTTCCAAAACGGTCAGCTCAGAAAGCTGTTCGACGAGTTTTTCAATATCAGCCATGTTCATTCACTCCAAAATTCAAAATATTCAAATTAATGATAAAATACGGATTGCTTTATGCGTCTTCTTTCGCTGCATAAGCGCCGAATACGCGGGCCAATTGGCCGGCCGGTGCTTGTGCAATCTGTGCCAATTTGGTGGCAGGTGCTTGCACCAGACCAACAATTTTGCCGCGCAGTTCGTCCAGCGATGGCAATGCTGCCAATGCCTGTACGCCCGCAACGTCCAATACTGTCTCACCCATAGAACCGCCGACAATTTCTAACTTGTCATTGGCTTTGGCGAATTCGACAGCAATTTTTGCGGCCGCTACCGGATCATCCGATGTTGCCAGCGCCGTTGGCCCTGTCAGCATATCGGCGATGCCCGCATAAGCGGTACCCTCGGCTGCGCGTTTGGTCAGACGGTTTTTCGCAACTTTATAAGTAGCACCAGCATCACGCATATTGTTCCGCAGCTCTGTTGACTGTGCAACAGAGAGGCCCAGATTGCGCGTTACAACGACAACCCCGGCATTGGAAAAAGCTGCATTCAGATCGGC
>CAZAHS010000314.1:0-2319 GCA_964484855.1 uncultured Sphingomonadaceae bacterium
GCAATATCGCCATAATCTTTTGAGCGCTGATCGGTATTTTCGATCATCAGGCTAATCGGCGTGCCAGTGGTTTTGCCCTCAAACACACCGGAGAGAATTTTCACCGCATCCGGCTCTTTACGCTGCGTGGTATAGCGCGATGTGCCGGGCTTTCGCGCATCCATAAAGGGCTGGATAAAGGCTTCATCCAGCGCCAGTCCCGGCGGGCAACCATCGACCACCGCGCCCAGCGCAGGCCCGTGACTTTCCCCCCAAGTGCTAAAGCGCAAGAGCCGTCCAAATATGTTAAAACTCAATTGCTATTCCCCTGAGATTCGGCGCTGCTTAGATATTATGCGCGGCCCATATGTTTATTGCGTCAAGCATGGGATTTGTTCAAGCCGCATCTTGATTGCGCGGACATTCCGCCCAAAACTATTGGCCAATAGGCGCCATAAATTCGAGACGATTACCAAAAGGGTCGAGCGCGAAAAAGCGTTCCAAACCATCAACATCGCTGCCATCTTTCACCGGATAATCGGCCTCTTCAATCCGCGCACGTAATGGCTTTAGGGCGTCGATCAAAAAAGCGGTATGGGCCTTTTTCGATGGGCAGAAATCAGGGTCAATGCTGATATGCACGCGAACATTGCCGCGTTCAAACCAGCATCCGCCGCTTGCCTTTAATTCTTCAGGCTTCGCAACTTCGGGCAATCCCAATATATCGCCATAAAATGCCCTTGCGCGGTTTTCCTCACCCGCAGGGATGACCAGATTGATATGATGAATAGCTTCAAGCAATTGCCGGGCCTCTCTTATTTATCCAGCGCAATAATTGGCGCTTATGCCGCTGCTGAATGATCCGCATTTATATCGCCATGGCCAGCCAGTAACCCCGCAACCGAAATATCTTCATCAAGCGCTTCCCAATGCAGGCCAACCGTGCCGATTACAACCTGTGCCCGCTGTTCTGGTGTGGCATCCAGCAAGCGCGGAAACCATACTAAAGGAACGCCCAGCGCTCTGCCATCTTCAAGCTCAACCCACATAGTGGCATCGTCAAATCTTACCTCAACGGCTTTAGGAGAAATGCTCATGCCATGCCTTTCTAATTTCGCTTTTGCGTGACCGTATAATCAGAATGGCCGCCGTAAGTTCGCTACGTTTAAGCCCGTGATTATATGCAAAATCAACTGTTTCACCAACCCAAAATTTAGCTTCTCGCCCATCCTTCTCAATATGAATATGGCACGGTTCGCGCGGATTGCCTTCATTAGAGTAAAAATGAAAGCGCAGGCCATTTTGGCGAAAGACAAGCGGCGCTAGGCTGTGTCCCTATTTATCCAGCGCAATATCGGGTGCATCTTCCTGCTTCATGCCGACCACATGATAGCCCGCATCAACATGCAGATTTTCGCCCGTCACGCCTGATGAGAGGGCGGAACATAAATATAGCCCTGCCCCGCCGACATCATCAATCGTCACATTGCGGCGCAGCGGCGCATTATATTCATTCCATTTCAGGATATAGCGAAAATCACCAATGCCGCTGGCGGCCAATGTTTTAATCGGTCCGGCGCTAATCGCGTTGACACGGATATTATCGGGGCCAAGGTCATTGGCCAGATATTGCACACTGGTTTCCAGCGCTGCCTTGGCCACGCCCATCACATTATAATGCGGGATCACTTTTTCTGCGCCATAATAGGTAAGCGTCACGATAGAGCCGCCGCCCTGCCCCGTTTCGGCATTATAAGCCGGCATCATTTTGGCCGCACGCTGCGCCACCGCGACCAGCGAATAAGCCGAAATATTCATCGTCATCAAGAAATTGTCGAGGCTGGTATCTACATATTTGCCGCGCAGCTCATTCTTATCGGAAAAGCCAATGGCATGGACAACAAAATCTATCTGCTCCCATTTCTCTGCCAATGTCGCAAAGGCGGCATCAAGATTATCCATATCCGACACATCACAGGGGATAAGAAAATCTGAATCCAGCTCATTGGCCAATGGCCGCACCCGCTTTTCCAGCGCCTCCCCCTGATAGGAAAATGCCATTTGCGCGCCCGCTGCATGCAGTTTCTTGGCAATGCCCCAAGCAAGCGACTTTTTATTGGCCAGCCCCATGATAAGGCCGCGCTTACCATGCATAAGCTGGCCCAAATTTACATTGTCGGCCTCTGTATCTGTCGTCATATCACTCACCTAATATATCTGCGCCTTAAGGCCCTATCCGGTTCTTTTATCACGGGCCAGCGCTGCATTTAACTCTGCGCCTATAACCATAGCCAAACCGATAAGAAAAAAGAAGATAAGACTGATCATCACACCTGCAAG
>CAZAHS010000315.1:0-2267 GCA_964484855.1 uncultured Sphingomonadaceae bacterium
CGCCCGATATTGTTACATTTTTGGCCAATATGTCTGGCATGGCGCGGCAGGGTATTAGCCATGCCATTTTTGAAGCATCCAGCCATGGCCTGTCGCAATATCGCACAGAAGGGCTGCCGGTAAATATTGCGGCCTTCACCAATTTCAGCCGTGACCATCTGGATTATCATGGCACAATGGAAGAGTATTTTGCGGCCAAAATGCGTTTGTTTGAAGAGGTTGTTGCCGATGATGGCCATGCTATTATCTGGGCAGATGATGCGCGTTCCCATGATGTGCAGCGCATTGCCAAGCAGCGCGGACTAAATACGCTAACCGTTGGGGAGCAGGGCGCGGATTTGCAATTGCTTGCGCGCAGCCCAACCACTTTGGGCCAGCAGCTTGTGGTTGCATATAATGATAAGGAATATGCCATTAATCTGCCGCTTATCGGCGCTTATCAGGTTGCCAATGCGCTGGTGTCTGCGGCCATTGCTATTGCGAGCGGTGTTGCAGCAGATAGTGTTTTTGACCATGTTAAACGCTTGCAACCTGTGCGCGGACGGCTTGAGCGAGCGGTGATCTGTGCATCCGGCGCGCCGGTATATGTTGATTATGCGCATACGCCCGATGCACTGGAAAGCGCGATAGCGGCTTTGCGTCCGCATGTTTCTGGCCAGTTGATAACGATATTTGGCGCTGGCGGTGACCGTGATAAAGGCAAGCGACCTGAAATGGGCCGTGTTGCATCGGCACATTCGGATATGGTGATTGTGACAGATGATAATCCACGCGGCGAAGACCCTGCCATCATTCGCAATGAAATTATGCAGGCGGCCAGTGGCGCGCTAGAAATTGGTGATCGGCGCGAGGCAATTGCGCATGCTATAGCTGCTGCGCAAAAGGGCGATATTATATTGCTTGCAGGCAAAGGCCATGAAACCGGCCAGATAATTGGCAGCGGCACCGATGAACGTATTTTACCTTTTGATGACGTGCTGGTGGCACGGGAGTGTGCAGTATGACCGAGGAATTTGCAGCCCCTTTATGGAGTTCACATGCTATTGCAAAGGCTGTAGGCGGCCAAGCCAATGGCGAATTTAGGGCGAGCGGCGTAGCTTTTGACTCGCGTGAGGTTGGCCCGGGTGATCTGTTTGTGGCAATGCGCGGAGAGCAGGCCGATGGTCATGATTATATCGCCAAAGCTTTCGCAAATGGCGCGGCTGGAGTTATTTGCGAACGCGAAGTAACAGGCGGGCCGTGTATCATTGTTGAAGATAGTGCGGCGGCCCTTGAGGCGCTGGGCATAGCATCGCGCACGCGGTCAGAAGCGGTGATAATCGGCGTAACGGGATCGGCAGGTAAGACCGGCACCAAGGAAGCGCTGCACCAAGCGCTTGACCGTATTCCATCACGCAGTGCGCACCGTTCGGTTAAAAGCTATAATAATCATGTCGGTGTGCCGCTTAGCCTGTCCCGCATGCCGGAAACCAGCGAATTTGCCGTTTTGGAAATGGGTATGAACCATGCGGGCGAGCTATCTGCACTCACAAAAATGGTGCGCCCGAACATTGCCATCGTCACCACAGTGGCGTCTGCGCATATAGAATTTTTTGATAGCGAAGCTGATATTGCCCGCGCCAAAGCAGAGATATTTGAAGGCCTGGAGCCAGGCGGAACGGCGATCATTCCTTATGACAATGTGCATTATCCGATATTGTATAAAAAGGCAGAGGATTATGCTGACAAAATCATAACCTTTGGCGCTTCATCAGAGGCGGACTGCCATATTGTTGACCAATTGCCGGCCATGGATGGCGGTACTTTGGTAACCGCCATGTTGAACGGTGAATTGCTTGTCTATCGCATCGCGCAGCCGGGCGAACATTGGGTTATGAACTCGCTTGCAGTATTGGCGGCGGTTCAGGCAGCAGGTGGTGATCTTGCTGTTGCTGGGCTTGCACTTGCAGAGATGGGCGGCTTAGCAGGGCGCGGCGCGCGCAATATGGTTGCAATAGCAGATGGCGAAGCTCTGGTTATTGATGAAAGCTATAATGCAAATCCTGCATCTATGCGCGTTACCCTTGGTGATTTGGGTTTGACAAAGGCGGACCGTAAAGTTGCGATTTTGGGTTCGATGAAGGAATTGGGCGACAAATCAGATGACTATCACGCTGCGCTGGATAGCGTAATTATTGCCTCTGGAGTGAGCCAGTGCCTGTTGGTGGGCGATGAGATGAAAATTCTTGCCGATAGGCTGAGCAATTCCCTTGAGTATAAAGGGCAAG
>CAZAHS010000316.1:0-2252 GCA_964484855.1 uncultured Sphingomonadaceae bacterium
CGGGCAAAAATCCTGCTTTTGAACACACGTCGATCCTGGTTCGGCCCCGTCAAATCACCCGTGCTGAACATGCAGTTCGGGCCATATGGTGGAGCCGCCGGGTACTGCCCCCGGGTCCGCTGTGTCTATTACACAGTATAGTTTATTGCCATAGTCAGCCTAAACCGACAGACCCTATATAGCGCATAAAAGCTGAATGAAAAGAAAATGGGGACGAAAGCTTGCGCCTCCCTCCCCATTTTTTTGGTTTAGTTTTGATTTTGCTTATTTTTTCAGGGAGTCCCGAATTTCAATGAGCAAGTCAATTTCGCTTGGACCTTCTGGTTCGGCCGGCGCTTCTTCCTCTTTCGGCATCATTTTATTGGCCTGACGCACCAACATAAAGATAACAAAGGCCAGAATAACAAAATTGATGATGACCGTAATGAACTGACCATAGCCCAGCATTGGTACGCCAGCTTCTTTCAGCTCTGCATAGCTGGTCAAAGATCCTTCATAACCATCGGGAATAGGCGCCAGCAGGTAGAAGCTATTTGTAAAGTCTGAACCGCCAAAAATCGCGCCGACAATTGGCATGATAATATCAGCCGTCAACGATGTTGTGATGGTCGCAAAAGCACCGCCGATGATAACCGCAACAGCAAGATCAATAACATTGCCGCGAGCGAGAAATTCCTTAAATTCTGCAAACATTAATTTTCCCTTCAATTAGATGAATCGCGCTCTAACCATAAAACACGCCTTTGTCTTGTAACAAAGCGTATCGTAAATCACATAAATTCCTGTGGATTGAAAAGTTGCTGTGTTGCCTCTATATAACGCTATATAAATATGAAGTTTGAAGGGGCAATTTTATGAAATTTATTCATGCAATTTTTGTTGGCGCAGCGGCGCTTAGCCTGTCTGCTTGTGGGATTAACTCTGTACCAGCCGCAGAGGAAGAGGCCAAAGCGAAATGGGCCGATGTACAGGACGCATATCAGCGCCGTGCAGACCTTATCCCCAATTTGGTAAATACGGTAAAAGCCGCTGCGGCATCAGAACAACAAATTCTGACTGAAGTGACTGAGGCGCGTGCAAAAGCAACCTCAATTCAGTTAAACGCCGGCGATCTTAATGATCCGGCCAAAGTGCAAGAATTTGCCAATGCTCAAGGGCAATTGGGCGCAGGTCTTGGCCGGTTGCTGGCCAGTTTTGAGGCTTATCCGCAAATCCAGTCCAATGCCAATTTCCGTGATCTGCAAAGCCAGATTGAGGGTACAGAAAACCGCATCAATATAACCCGTAAAGATTATAATGAGGCTGTACGTAAATATAACACCACCATTCGCACCTTCCCGGATACTATTGGCGCAAATCTGATCCACGGCGCAGAGCCAATGGCACCTTTTGAGGCGTCGGCAGGTTCTGAAACAGCGCCAAGCGTCAATTTTGATAACTAATGTTAGCACGCTTTCATAAATCTCTATGGACCATATTTTTGCTGGGCTTAGCACTGGCGCTGGCCGCGCTCACTGCACAGCCAGTATCGGCGCAAGATTTTCCGGCTTTAACAGGCCGCGTTGTCGATCAGGCTGATCTTCTTGACCCTGCGCAGGAGCAAGCACTAACCCAAAAACTGGCGGCGCTAGAAGCAAATTCCAACCGCCAGTTGGTGGTTGCAACAATTGCCAGTCTGCAAGATTATCCGATTGAGGATTATGGTTATCAATTGGGCCGCGAATGGGGCATTGGTCAAGCGGCCAATGGTGACACAGAAAAAGACAATGGAGTTATTTTGCTGGTTGCGCCAAATGATCGCAAAGTGCGCATAGAGGTGGGTTATGGCCTTGAGCCTATATTAACAGACGCTTTGTCCAGCCGGATTATTCAAGGCGATATTTTGCCATGGTTTAAGGAGGGAAACTTCTCCAACGGTATTAATGCCGGTGTCGATTCCATAACCAATCAACTTACCCTGCCACCAGAAGAAGCTGCGATAATTGCGCAAAATGTTCAGCGTACATCTGATAATTCAGACGATGTGCCTATTGGTTTGATAATATTCTGGTTGGCCGTTTTAATTTTCATCATTTTGCCTGCCATTTTTGGCAGTGCTGGCAAAGGCAGAAATTATCGTGGCGGCGCTGGCCCTGTAATAATATGGGGCGGAGGCTATGGTTCTGGCGGCGGCGGCGGTTCCTCTTGGGGCGGCGGCGGCGGCTTTGGAGGAGGCGGCTTTGGGGGCGGCGGCTTTGGAGGTGGTGGCGGCA
>CAZAHS010000317.1:0-2227 GCA_964484855.1 uncultured Sphingomonadaceae bacterium
CCCTAAGGTAAAAGAGCTGATCGACCTTGCATTGCAGCTAGAGGGTTTGCCGCGTCACAGCTCCACCCATGCTGCCGGTGTGGTGATTGGCGATAGGCCGCTGGATCAACTGGTACCGCTTTACCGCGATCCGCGTTCGGACATGCCGGTGACGCAATTTGACATGAAATTTGTTGAAAAAGCAGGCTTGGTTAAATTTGACTTTCTGGGTCTAAAAACGCTTTCTGTGCTGCATAAGGCAACCGAGATGCTTACGCGGCGCGGTGTTAGCGTTGATCTTAACACCCTCGCTTGGGATGATCCTAAAGTTTACGAATTGCTGCAACGCGGTGAGACTGTGGGCGTATTCCAGTTGGAATCAGAAGGCATGCGCCGCACTTTGGCTGCGGTCAAACCCAGCAATTTTGGTGATATTATTGCGCTGGTGTCGCTTTATCGGCCCGGTCCAATGGACAATATCCCTAGTTTTGGCGCACGCAAAAATGGTGAGGAGGAAATATCCTATCCGCATCCGCTCTTAAAAGATATTTTGGCAGAGACTTATGGCATTATTGTCTATCAGGAGCAGGTGATGCAGGCCGCGCAGGTGCTGGCTGGCTATTCTCTTGGGGACGCAGATTTGCTGCGCCGCGCAATGGGTAAGAAGATACAGGCCGAAATGGACATTCAGCGCGACCGCTTTGTCGAAGGTGCTGCAAAAAATGACATTAACGCCAAAAAGGCCAATGAGCTTTTCGATCTCATCGATAAATTTGCTGGCTATGGTTTCAACAAGTCACATGCTGCGGCTTATGCTTTGCTGGCCTATCAAACGGCGTGGCTGAAAGCGCATTATCCTGAAGAATTTTTTGCCGCATCCATGTGCTTTGATATGCACCAGACGGATAAGCTGAATATTTTTGTCGATGATATGAAGAAGCTTGGCATTGCCTGCCTGCCACCCAGTATAAACCATAGTGAGGTCGAGTTTTCTGTTGAAGCAGATCACGACCCTGAAAACGCCAGAGGCTGGGCCGTGCGTTATGCGCTAGCAGGCCTGAAAAATGTTGGCGGTAAGGCAATGCAGGCCATTGTTGATGAGCGTGAGGCGAACGGTCATTATGAAGCGCTGGGCAATTTTGCCGATAGGGTTAGCCCGGCCTTGCTAAACAAAAGACAATTGGAAAACTTGGCTACCGCTGGGGCTTTTGACCAGATTATAGGCAATAGGGCTGCAGTTTATAATAATGCAGATACCATATTGGCGTTGGCACAAGAAGCAGAGCAATCCCGCAATAGCGGGCAGGCGGCGCTGTTTGGCGGTGAAGAGGAAAGCAGCGCCCAGACCTTGAGAACCGATAATATCGCCTCATGGAATACTGCAACCCGCATGAATTTTGAGAAAGACGCTTTTGGTTTTTATTTCTCCGGCCATCCTGTGGAGCATTATGACGTCATAGCGTCAGTCAATGGGGCGCGGCCTTTCACCAATGTTATTGAGGGCGTGAAGCTGGAGCAAGGACAGCGCCGCCCGGCAATATTGGCAGGATTGGTAGAATCAGCGCAAAAGCGGCAGACCAAACGCGGCAAAGACTTTGCCATGGTCGATATGTCTGACAAATCGGGTCAATTTTCCGCCAGTTGCTTTGAAGAGCATTTGGTTCCGCGTCTGGTAGAATGGGCCAAAGAGGGCGTTTGCGTGCTGCTCAATGTTGAATTGGACAGCAATAGCCCCGATCAACCGCCGCGTGCAACAATCCGCTCTGCGCAGCCGCTTGAAGGATTGCAAAGCGCGGCGCGGCTTAATTTGGCTTTTGATGCGCATGAAGCATCTGCCTTTGCATTGCTGGCCGATATGTTGGAGCCGCGCAAATCAGGGCATGGCCGTGTTTTTGCCAAGCTAATTCAGCCCGACAAAAGGCCGGTAATCATGGCGCTGCCTGGCAATTATACATTGGATAGCGAGCTGGCGGAGCAGCTAGAAGACTTGCCTGGAATTTCGAATATTCGGTTAGAGGCCGTTCGCCGCAATAAGCCGGAGCTTGTACGTTAGAAAAAGTGCGATATTATGGTGTTGTAGTTATTGAGGGTGCCCAAAAGAGGCACCCCAAATTATAAAATATAGAGGAGAGAATATGCTTGGAGCCATGCAGGACTTTGAATTGCGCGTTACCCATGTGCTGGACCATGCCGCGCGGGAAAGCGGGACGCGGGAGATTGTTACCCGCTGGGCCGATGGCAGTGAAAC
>CAZAHS010000318.1:0-2222 GCA_964484855.1 uncultured Sphingomonadaceae bacterium
ACCCGAACGCATATAGGTTACGCCCAGCAGATAATGCGCATTGGCATTGCGGCGATCGCCCTTTGTGGCGCGCTTAAAATGGCGTTCTGCGCCTTTATAATTGCCTTCTTCCAAGGCAGTGACGCCAAAGCGATATTCTTCCGCAGGGTCATAGCGCGGCGTGCTTTGGCTAGGGGACAAACCGCCACCACCACCGCCGCCACCGCCAGCGGCCAAAAGGCCAGCCATAGGGGTGCTGATAAGCAAAGCCGCTGCAATGGCAGATGCACCAAGAAACTTATGGGTTGAATGAGGGGGCATGTTTTGGTCCTTCTTTGCAGGCTATGGCACGAACAGCGCGCTATTTATCATCAAATACTCTGGGTATAATTCGCATAAAAGGCCGATGAGGTTACACTTAAAGTAAGGCATTAAAGCCTAAATGCCGGTTGAACCAAAGCCGCCATCACCGCGCTCAGTTTTGTCCAACTCGTCAACCTCTATCATCTCTGCGCGCTGCACCGGTGCGGCAACAATTTGCGCAATGCGGTCACCATGCGCAATGGTGAAATCTTCTGCGCCATGATTGATAAGAATGACGCCCAATTCACCGCGATAATCACTATCAATCGTGCCGGGGCTATTGGGGACGGAAATCCCTTTTTTTAGCGCCAAACCCGAACGCGGGCGCACCTGCACCTCAAAACCATGGGGGATGGCGATGGCAAAGCCAGTGGGCACCAATGCGCGCTGTCCCGCCGCAATCACCAAATCCTTCGCAGCGCGCACATCCATGCCCGCTGCGCCATCGCTTTCATAAGCAGGCAGCGGTAGCCCTTCGCCATGGGGCAGGCGTTTCAGGCGTATTTCAATCGGCGGCAACATGGGCGGCAATCCTCTCTATCAATATCTGCGCTACGGCCTCTTTAGGCCCCTCCGCCAGACTTTCCACGCCATCAGCAGTGACAATATGCACTGCGTTGCGATTGCCGCCCATCACATCGCCCGATACATCATTGGCGATAATCCAGTCACAGCCCTTGCGCGCCAGCTTCGCCTTTGCATGGTCTAATATATCATTGGTCTCAGCGGCAAAACCGATCAGCAATTCGGGCCTTTGCTTGTGCGCGGCCAGCCCTGCCAATATATCAGGGTTTTCAGCCAGAGCCAGAGGCGCAAGCGCACAAGCACCGGCATCGCCTTGCTTCTTAATCTTGCGCTGCGCAGTTTCGGCGGCCCGCCAATCGGCAACCGCCGCGACCATGATGGCAATATCGCAAGGTAAAGCCTGTTCGGTTGCAGCCTGCATCTCACGCGCAGTCTCAACATTGATGCGCGTGACGCCCTGCGGCGTTTCTAATTGCACTGGCCCTGCTACCAAAGTCACCTGCGCCCCAGCCTCTGCGGCTGCAGCGGCAATAGCAAAACCCTGCCGCCCGGAAGAGCGATTGGCGATATAGCGTACAGGGTCAATCGGCTCATGCGTTGGCCCTGCTGTCACCAGCACATGCTGGCCATATAGCGGGCGGTGGGTATTGGGCGCAAAAGCTGGTTGATCATCTAATGACAAACTAGCGTTCTTCGCAAAATGGCTTTCAATCGCATCAAAAATCACATCGGGTTCGGGCAAGCGCCCTTCACCAAATTCACCGCAGGCCATAGCCCCGCTATCAGGTTCAATCACCTTCACGCCGTCACTGCGCAGTCGCGCGACATTGCGCTGCGTGGCGACATGCTGCCACATGCGCACATTCATCGCTGGCACCGCCATAACCGGCGTGTCGGTGGCCAGCAAAACCGTGGTCGCCAAACTGTCAGAAATCCCCGCTGCCATTTTGGCCATCAGGTCCGCCGTGGCCGGGCAAACCACAATCAAATCAGCTTCACGGCTAAGCTGGATATGCCCCATTTCGGTTTCGTTTTTCAAATCCCAAAGCGTGGTAAAAACTTCATTTTCGCTCAAGGCGGCCAATGTCATGGGCGTGATAAATTGCGCCCCGCCATCTGTTAGCACACAGCGCACGCTCATCCCTGCCTTGCGGATCAGGCGGATAAGCTCGCATGATTTATACGCCGCAATACCGCCGCCTATTATGAGCAGGATATGTTTGGGCTTGCTCACCCAAACCACCACATGGCCGCTGCGCCTGCGCCGCCAGCTATCAGCGCGGTGAATACATAACGCCAGCTACCGCCCTGCGCGCCCTCTTTCTTCTCCCAAATCAAGGGGATGTGCGGCAAGG
>CAZAHS010000319.1:0-2207 GCA_964484855.1 uncultured Sphingomonadaceae bacterium
GCTTCTTCAGCAGGGGCCGCAGCAGCCGCTTTGGCTTCTTCTTCAGCGGCTTTTTTCGCTTCTTCGGCTTCTGCTAATTTCGCGGCTTTTTCTTCCGCGCGCTCTTTAGCATTCTCGCCCGGCTCACCCTTTTTCGGGTTGTTGCGGGCCGCGCGCTCACGCACACCAGCCGCATCCAAGAAACGGGCCACACGGTCAGAAGGCTGCGCACCAACAGACAGCCAATGCTTTACGCGCTCTTCATTCATTTGCACACGCTCGCCGCTATCTTTGGCAAGCAGCGGGTTATAAGAGCCAACTTGCTCCAGATATTTACCGTCACGCGGGGCGCGTTGGTCCGCAACAACGATACGGTAATAAGGACGCTTTTTGGAGCCTCCGCGCGATAGACGCATTGCAATAGCCATAATAAAACCTTTCTAAAATACTGTAATAGCTAAATTTCTTATAATCACTTCTTAAAGAGATTGGGCGGTGCGCCGCCGGGCAATCCGGGTAAGCCTGCACCAGAACCGCCGCCTGCACCGCCCAGCAAATTGCCCATAGCGCCCGGGTCTGGCATGCCGCCGCCCCCGCCGCCAAACATTGCGGCCAGACCTTTAAGCCCGCCCATTTTCTTAATCTTCTTCATCGCACCCGCCATTTGCTTGTGCATTTTGATGATCTTGTTCACTTCCTGCACCGTGGTGCCAGAACCTTTGGCAATACGCACTTTGCGCTTGGCATTGAGCAGCGCCGGCTTGGCGCGTTCAGCCTTGGTCATGGAGCTTATAATCGCATCCATATGGACCAGCACCTTATCATCCATGCCGCTGGCATCCATTGCCGCCTTGGCCTTTTTCATCCCCGGCATCATGCCCGCAAGTGCGCCTAGCCCGCCCATTTTGGTCATTTGCTGGAGCTGGCTGCGCAGATCGTCCATGTCAAACTGACCTTTGGACATTTTCTCGGCCAGCTTTTCCGCTTCGTCTTTCTCAACAGAGGCCGCTGCGCGCTCAACCAGGCCAACAACATCGCCCATGCCAAGGATACGGCCCGCAATACGGTCAGGATGGAACAGCTCTAGCGCGTCCATCTTCTCGCCCATGCCGACAAATTTAATCGGTTTGCCAGTGACTGCGCGCATTGAGAGCGCAGCGCCGCCGCGTGCATCGCCGTCCATCCGCGTTAATATCGTGCCGGTCAGCGGCACTTGCTCAGAGAAATTCTGCGCAACATTGACCGCATCCTGACCAGTAAGCGAATCGACCACCAACAAGGTTTCCTGCGGCGCCGCTTCTTTGCTCACCGCGCGCATTTCGTCCATCAATTGCTGGTCAACATGCAGACGGCCCGCTGTATCGAGCAGCAACACATCAAAGGCTTGCAGCTTGGCCGCCTGCAATGCGCGTTTGGCAATCTCAACCGGCTGCTGCCCCGTAACAATTGGCAAAGTGGCAACCGAAACCTGCTCACCCAAAACCGCCAATTGCTCCTGCGCTGCGGGGCGATTAACATCGAGAGAGGCCATCATGACCTTTTTGCGCTCTTTTTCCGATAGCCATTTGGCGAGCTTTGCCGTGCTGGTGGTCTTACCAGAGCCTTGCAGGCCGACCATCATGATGACCGCTGGCGGCGATGTTGCCAGATCAATCTCACTGACATCACTGCCCAGCATTTCAACCAGCGCATCATTGACGATTTTGATGACTTGCTGACCAGGCGTGACAGATTTCAGAACCGACTGGCCAACCGCTTTATCCGTGACCTTGTCAACAAAGGCGCGCACAACCGGCAGGGCAACATCGGCCTCCAGCAGGGCCACGCGAACTTCGCGCATTGCGCCGCGCACATCAGCCTCGTTTAATGCGCCTCGCCCTTTTAGACGGTCAAACACATCGCCCAGGCGACCGGATAGTGTATCAAACATATCGTCTTCCTTTATCTATCTGCTCATATCATATTCATGATATGGGCACGGTCACCGTCAAAACCAAAAACCATTATAAACGCAAAAAGAGCCGGTGGGCGAAACCTCGCTGACCGGCTGTATCTGCAATTCTTAAAAACCCATTAGGCTGGCCGTTACGCTTTGGCAAGATATTTCACTGGCGTTGGTCATATAAAAATTGACGTTTGTCACATAGAGATTGGCACTTTTATATAAAGACTAGCGCTTCCTGCATGAAGATCGATCGCTTATGCGTTAGCTGGTCGTCAATAAAATA
>CAZAHS010000320.1:0-2191 GCA_964484855.1 uncultured Sphingomonadaceae bacterium
CAATCAAGCCTGAAAAAGCTGATTGTTGGTTCGGTTGAAGGGACTTTGCCGCCGGTTAAATCGCTGCTCTACCGCGCATTTAAGCGCAAGGACATTGCCAAGCGGCCCGATGACAGCCGGATTTCGCGATTTTCTGCATTAATTGATAATGATGGCGATTATACGCCTTGTGACATATCACCGGAAAAGGATATTGCCCTGCTACAATATACTGGCGGCACCACGGGCACGCCAAAGGGCGCGATGCTGAGCCACCAGAATCTGACCAGCAATGCCCGCCAAGTGAATATGATCGACCCCGATCATGATGCAGAAGACCGGATATTGGGCGTGCTGCCCTTCTTCCACGTTTTTGCCAATACGTGCGTGCTGAACCGCACCATATTAAATGGCGGTGAAATGGTCATCTTGCCGCGCTTTGATGCTGGTCAGGCGCTGGCAGCAATTGGCCGCACCAAGATAACATCCCTGCCCGGTGTGCCGACAATGTATCAGGCATTGCTGGATCACCCCAGCACACAAAAGACTGATTTCAGCTCTTTGCGCGCCTGTATTTCCGGCGGCGCATCTTTGCCCAATGAAGTGAAAGCCAAGTTTGAAGCCATGACCGGCGCAAAGGTTGTCGAAGGCTATGGTCTGACGGAAAGCAGCGGCGTTGTCTCTTGCAACCCCTATGAAGGGCTGAACAAAATTGGCAGTATTGGCCATCCCCTGCCCGCCACTTTAATCCGCCTGGTGGACAAAGAAGACCCGACAAAAACCGTTGCCGATGGCGAACCGGGCGAGCTGATTTTCACCGGCCCACAGGTTATGAAAGGCTATTGGAACCGGCCTGATGCCGATGCCAAAGTCTTTATTGACGGCTTTTTGCGTACCGGCGATGTCGCGCAAATTGATGATGAGGGCTATGTCAAAATCGTTGACCGCATCAAGGATATGATCTCGGTTGGCGGGTTTAAGGTCTTCCCCAGCCAGATTGAGGAAATTCTCTATCAGCATGAGAATGTTAAGGAAGCGCTGATTATTGGTGTCGAGGATGATTATCTTGGCGAGCGCCCAAAAGCCTTTATCACGCTGGAACAGGAAAATTCTACAGACGGAGAAACTGTTAAGGCCTGGCTAAACCCGCAACTTGGCAAGCATGAGCGCGTCATTAATGTGGTTATCCGCTCAGAATTGCCCAAAACGCTGATCGGCAAGCTAGACCGCAAAACATTGCGCGAGCAAGAATTGGGCTAAATAGGCGCAGAACGCATCATCATAATGTTGGGAATTTTAGGCGGGGCTTTAAACGGCGCACCGCCCGCTGGCCCCAAATCTTAACATACCAAGCGCTTGCGCTGCTCCAGCATATATTTGCCATGTGCTTCAATCTTGCGAAAGGCCTTGAACGGAGTAATTTCTTCATCCATTTCGCCCGTTTCAGCGAGCGCCATAATCTGCGCATAAAACCAATATTGTACAGCAAAGCCCTCCATTGTGCGTATCATAGCGATGTTGCGCAAAAAGCTGAGCCAAGGCGGCAACAAAGTGAGCGTTTTTTCAGGACAGGGCAAAGATGCGGTGGAGGTAAATAATTTTAGCGGTGCATCGGGCATGATGCACATTGGCCGGCCAATGCCGATCATGTCGGCCGCGCCGCTATCCAGCGCAAAGTCCATCGCCGCCGCTGTGCGAAAACCGCCTGTAACCAATAATGGTATGGTTACCTCTGCCTGCATAGCCTTGGCGAAATCGACAAAATAGGCCTCGCGCTCACCCGTTGATTGCGCGACATCTTGGCGCTCTTCCTCTTCTAACCCCTCCAGCCCCAGCAATTTGGGTTGCTCATATGTGCCGCCCGATATTTCCAGCAGATCAACACCATCTTCAGCCAGCCATTTGGCGACTTTTATGCTGTCTTCAAAGCGAAATCCGCCGCGTTGAAAATCCGCGCTGTTTAATTTGACCGAAAGCGGAAAAGCCTTACCAACCACGCTGCGCACGGCACTAACAATATCGCGTAAAATGCGCGCGCGATTTTCCAATGTCCCGCCATATTCATCATCGCGAATATTGCTGCGCGGGCTAAGAAATGATGACAGCAAATAGCCATGGGCAGCATGGATTTGCACGCCGGTAAAACCGGATTCCTTTACCATGCGCGCGGCATTGGCAAATTTGGTGATAATCTCGCTTATATCATCCTTGG
>CAZAHS010000321.1:0-2174 GCA_964484855.1 uncultured Sphingomonadaceae bacterium
CGACACTGCGTGCCTCTAGGCCCAAATAGGCCGTGGTCAGTACCGTTGAGACCATGGATCTAACCGATTCCCCCTTTTTGTTCTTCTCTATTGCTACGCTTTCGCCATCACAGAGTCGAGCATTGTGTTTCACTCGCCATGGCAGAGCATATATAATGATAGTCTGATGACCAGAATTTGGGGCTTTCGCTTGACTTGGCAGAGCACAGCCGATAATGGCGTGCGTCTTGAACGGTGAAGCTGTATATTCTGTATATACATAGAATCAGGCCATCTCACCGATCTTAACCGGATTAGCAAATATTCGCGCTCATATGCGCCAAAGACAGGAGTGCCGCCATGAAGCGCACATTTCAGCCAAGCCGTCTCGTTCGTAAGCGGCGTCACGGATTCCGTAACCGTATGGCCAGTGTTGGTGGCCGTAAGGTGCTGCGCGCACGCCGCGCTCGCGGACGCAAATCACTCTCTGCCTAAGCTTTAGGGTGCAATGTCGCTTATGACATCTGCCAGACCAGAAGCTGACAGAGATATTGCGACACTTTCCAAAAGATCAGATTTTCTAAAAGCGAATCGCGGTTGGCGTTGGGTTAGCCCTGCGTTTATTCTGCTTATTCATCCGCGCGGCGATAATATGCCCTATAGCCGCGCCGGCTATACAGTCACCAAGAAAACCGGAAATGCAGTTGTCCGTAACCGGATTAAGCGGCGTTTTCGCGCTTTGGTTCGCGAGATACTGCCCGATCAAGGGATTAAGGGCGCAGACCATATTTTTATTGGCCGCACAATAGCGACCGAGCATGAATGGTCTGCAATGCGCGATGATCTGGTTCGCGCGCTTAAAAATTATCGAAAAGACCCGGATAAACGGCCAAAACGTGGCGGCCAATCAGGGCGCAAAAAACCTGCCAAACAGCATGTTAGAGCAACAAAGCCATCCGCCATAAAAGATAGCGATTCGCGCTGATGCGCCAGCTTTTCATCTTCATCGCGCGCTTCTGGCAATGGGGGCCATCACGCCTTATACCGCCAACATGCCGCTATTCACCAAGCTGTTCACAATATGCGATTATCGCGCTAACAAAATATGGCACGATTAAGGGTGGCTGGCTGACGATTAAGCGGCTATTGCGCTGTCATCCATGGGGTGGCCATGGGCATGATCCCGTGCCCTGAACTTGCATCTGCAAATATAAATGTCATCTCAGTAAAGAACAGTTTTAATTACAAGGGTTAAATGGTGGAAAATCAGCGCAATATCATTCTCGCGGTCGTGCTGACTGCATTGGTGCTGTTCGGGTCGCAATATATTATCGATACATTGTACCCACAGCCAGTGGTGACAGACGAGCAATTGGCTCAAGCAGCAAAAGATAACAGCACTGACCCGGCAAAGGCCGCCACCAACGGCAATAATGACGTGCTGGCCGCTAGCGGTGATACAGCCGATGCACCTGCAAAGAATCTGAATATCAAAACGGTTTTGAATCAGGGGCAGCGCGTAAAAATCGAAAATCCGCTGGTTAAAGGCACCATTAATCTGGTTGGTGCGCGGCTGGATGATCTGGTGCTGACCGACCACCGTGAAACCGTTGATAAAGATAGTCCGCCCATACGCCTATTTGGCCCAGATGGTACGCTAGAGCAGCATTATGCGCAATTTGGTTGGCTGGGTGAGATTGAGCGCCCAACCAGCAACACATTGTGGAGCGCCGATGGTGATATCTTATCGCCAGAAAAGCCCGTTAAATTAAGCTGGAACAACAGCAGTGGCCAGCTTTTCACCATCAGCTTTAGCATTGATGAAAATTATATGATTACTGCTGAACAAAAGATCAGCAATAATGGCGATGCACCGGTCCAGATCCAGCCGCTCTCCTTTATCAGCCGCAATGGCGCAACAGCGGATGAGGGTACTTGGATTTTGCGCACAGGCCCGATTGGCGTGTTTGACGAAGCGGCCAATTTTGACTGGGGCTATGACGATGTTTCAGAGGCGCCAAATGGTACAGCCGACCCAGAGGGCCAGGTTTCATGGCTGGGCTTTTCTGATATATATTGGCTGTCTGCGCTGATTGCCGATGATAGTGCAAAAGTCTCTGGCAGCTTTGTGAATGCGGGTAAGGATATTTACCGCACTGACCTGAAATATGATGCGCAAATTGTTGCACCGGGCA
>CAZAHS010000322.1:0-2171 GCA_964484855.1 uncultured Sphingomonadaceae bacterium
CCGTGGAGCAGGAGAACAGTTAAGTGGCACGCATTGCCGGGGTCAATATCCCCACCAACAAGCGCGTAATTATCGCGCTGACATATATTCACGGAATTGGCCGTACAAAGGCTCTTGAAATAGCGAATAAGCTTGGCATCGACCATGCGCGCCGCGTTCAAGATCTGAGCGACGCCGAGATTTTGCAAATTCGCGAGACAATTGACGCCGACCATATGGTTGAGGGTGATTTGCGCCGTGATACTGCAATGAACATTAAGCGTTTGATGGATCTGGCTTGCTATCGCGGTCTGCGGCATCGTCGCGGTTTGCCAGTGCGCGGACAGCGTACGCACACCAATGCTCGCACCCGTAAGGGTAAAGCTAAGCCGATTGCCGGTAAAAAGAAATAATTTGCCTTCACGCATTTGCTTTTTGGCAATGCGGCAATGTGGCAATTAGTGATTTCAGGAAGATAATATGGCCCGTGAACCTCAACGTATCCGCAAAAAAGAGCGGAAAAATATCTCTTCTGGCGTGGCGCATGTCAATGCCAGCTTTAACAACACAATGGTGACAATCACCGATGCGCAAGGCAATGCGATTAGCTGGTCCTCGGCCGGTATGATGGGCTTTAAAGGCTCTCGTAAATCAACGCCTTATGCAGCGCAGGTTGCTGCTGCGGATGCTGGCCGTAAGGCTGCTGAACATGGCATGCGTACTTTGGAAGTAGAAGTGAAAGGGCCTGGTTCAGGTCGTGAGTCAGCATTGCGCGCATTGCAGGCTGAGGGGTTCACTATTACATCCATACGCGACGTTACGCCTATCCCGCATAATGGTGTTCGTCCTTCTAAACGCCGCCGCGTTTAATCCGTACATCGATATATTCTAGAAGCGCAAAGAAAGCGCTTTTCACAGACGATGGAAAATCAGGCAAAGCATCAATTGCCGAATTTGTCCGTCCTTAAATTAGGGGAAGCCCATGACTGTCAATATTAAGAACTGGCAGGAATTGAAAAAGCCGAACAGCTTAGAAATGAAAGCTGGCGGTGATCCTAATCGTAAAGCTACTTTTGTCGCTGAGCCGCTTGAGCGTGGTTTTGGTTTGACATTGGGTAATGCTTTGCGCCGCGTTTTGCTGTCATCATTGCAGGGCGCTGCCATTACTTCGATCAAGATTGAGAATGTTCTGCACGAATTTTCTTCACTTGCCGGTGTGCGTGAGGACGTCACCGACATCGTGCTGAATGTTAAGCAGATTGCCATCAAGATGGAAGGCGAGGGACCAAAGCGTTTGCAACTTTCTGCAACTGGTCCTGCCGTTGTTAAAGCCGGTGATATTTCCGTTAGCGGCGATATTGAGGTGATGAACAAAGACCTTATTGTCTGTCATCTTGATGAAGGCGCGACCTTGAACATGGAACTGACAGTCGACATTGGCAAAGGCTATGTTCCTGCTGTTGCAAACCGCCCTGCGGATGCGCCTATTGGCCTGATACCGGTTGACTCGCTCTATTCGCCCATTCGTCAAGTCAGCTATAAAGTTGATAAGACGCGTGTTGGTCAGGAACTGGATTTTGATAAGCTGGCGCTGACCATTGAAACCGATGGTACGGTTACACCGGAAGATGCAATCGCTTATGCAGCGCGCATTCTTCAGGATCAGTTACAGCTTTTTGTTCACTTCGAAGACGCTCTGGCGACATCTGCACCTGCTGGTCAGGCTGCTCAGAGCCAGGAAGACAGCGATGCAAACCAGCTAAACCGCTATTTGCTCAAAAAAGTGGACGAGTTGGAATTGTCCGTCCGTTCGGCAAATTGTCTGAAGAACGACAATATTATCTATATTGGCGATCTGGTACAAAAAACCGAAGCAGAGATGCTGCGCACCCCGAATTTTGGCCGCAAATCCTTGAACGAGATCAAGGAAGTGTTGTCCAGCATGGGTCTGCGTCTGGGCATGGATATTCCTGGCTGGCCGCCTGAAAATATCGAAGAAATGGCCAAAAAGCTTGAGCAGGAATTGCTGGGTTAAAGGCTGATATAGGGTTAGGGCGGCGCCCTGCACATAATGCCGCCAGCTACGGGTTACCTCATACGGACCCATAACGAACAGAAAGAAAAACCATGAAGCATAAAATTGGTAAGCGTAAGCTCCAGCGTACCTCATCGCATCGCGCGGCATTGCTGCG
>CAZAHS010000323.1:0-2161 GCA_964484855.1 uncultured Sphingomonadaceae bacterium
GCAGCGTGATATTATCAAAACGGCCAGTAATACCATTGAGCCGCACACCAAATTGGCCGCCAACCTCAATCGCGGTATCCAGATCACCCAAAGCCTCAACCACAGGGTCATTAATCTGGCTGGCAATAGCGCGGTTCAGATTGACCCGCACCAAAGGGCCAGCGATAATCTCTGTTTTGGAGAGCGGCGCATCTTTGACCAGATCAACCGCTAGCCCAGGGCCGCCACCTGGCGAAGAAAACTGATAACCGCTCACACTACCGCGAATTTGCGGAGCCGGAAACAGCGTATAATTATCAGAGCCTTCATAGCTAGGGATCAGGCCCAGCCCGGCACCAATGGTAATATTATCACGCGCAAAAACCGAATTGGCAAAAGCGGCAAGTTGCGCAAATTCCTCTTGGCTAAGCTGCCCTTCAGGGGTTTGTGGTGGCGGCTGTTTATCATCCGCAATGGCTGCACTGTCCCCCGCTTCCCTCTCTTCAACCGCGTCATTTTCTTCAATAGCTCCCACATTGGCCAAAGCCGGAGCCGATGAAAAAGCAAGTACAAAGACCCACGATAAGCAGTTGCGAAGGTTAACACACGATAGGTTCACGAAATTTTCCAGTCTTTATGATTATTACAAGAAATAGGATTTCTTTGCCCGCTATCAATGGCAGCTTAAGAGCCAACATATACAATCCAAGCAGTATCAATAACTACACCCAATTGTACTTAAAACCCACTTATTATTTTTGGTGACATCACGATCAGAAAGGAACACTATGTTAGTTATTCTGTGAGAATGCCAGTGGCCAAATGCCTCATTTTGCAATCTATATTCGCGAAAATATGGCTGATAAATCAAGATTAGCAGTGAAAATTGTGGCAGAGAGAGCGGTCGATGATTATATTGCTAATGAAGGCTATTGCATCAAAGGTATGAAAAATGCGCAAACATTATAAATATGCTATTAAAGCTCTTGTTAGAACAAGCATATTAACGGCGGGCCTGATGCTCACGCCATCATTGGCAATAGCCCAAGATACAGAAGGTGATGATGTCATCGTTGTCGATGGCGTTATCGTTAGACCTGAAAAGCAAATTCCCAAGATTTTTGATAATAATAGCGGTCAATTGGCGCGCTTTGAGGGAGAGTTTTGCCCCTTCATTGCCGGGCTGCCGGAAGAATATGCAACGTCTGTTCTGAGGATGGTGCGTAGCAATGCCACCAAATTGGGTCTGACCGTGCCTGAGAATGAATGCAGGGCCAATGCCCTTATCATCTTTACCAATGATGCACCTACTTATATGGCGGAATTGCGCAAAAAAAGAGCGGGATGGTTTAGCACGCTAACCGCCCGAAATAAGCGGTTGCTTACCAAAAATAAGAGGAAATTCTATGCCTGGCATGACATTTCTTCAATACGCCTAAATGGCGGTAGCAGTGCCAACTTTGATAATGAATCGACCGCCCTGGCCGGGGCAATTAGTTCAGGGAACGCCCCCCCAGGACAAGCTGAAGGGCGTTTTGGTGCATGGAATAGTGATGGCGGGCGTATCGACTCGCCCGTTGAGGACAGTATCAATAGCGGTTTCATCGTGATGGATCTGCTTCAAACCAATGGTATGACATTTAGGCAGCTTGCCGATTTTGCCACCCTGCATCTCCTTATGGATATAGATGTAGACGCGCAAAAGAAATTTCCGGCCAATTCTATATTAAACCTGTTCGATGTTAAAGATCCGGCGTCGCTGTCTGGACGTATGACCGATGTTGACCGCCTGACCGCGAAGGGGCTTTATGACATTAGGACCAATAACAAAACGGCCAGAATACAAAGTCGTAATATTGCCCGTTATGTGAGAGATAATATTGATGAAGCTGGGCAAGCCAGCGACAATGATGAAGAGCAGGAAGCCAGCGACAATTAACAACCGCTGGCGCGCCGGTACTTACCCCATATCGCAATATTAAAAATATCGTCTTTTACAAATAATATTTCAGTCTGATTGTCTCGCGGGTTTCGCCGCTATTGGCGGTAAAGACAGCATTGCGGAATTTTGGCGGGCCGAAGCTGAATTTCGGGTTGCGGGAAAAGCCGATGCCTTCTTTTGGGATACCGATAAATTTATCGAGCCGATCATTGGCATTTTCATCATGCACTATGGCCGCGG
>CAZAHS010000324.1:0-2155 GCA_964484855.1 uncultured Sphingomonadaceae bacterium
GTTGGCACGCGGCTGAGATCGAAATGGGCGAAAGCGCCCGGATGTCCGGCTTTTGTTTCCATAATGTAAGCTGGCTAACGATGTTCAGCCAATGGTGCAAAGATTCGTTGATATCGCGCAGTCTAAAGGCAGTTTTTATTGGTCTTAATGGCGCACTCGTCCATAGCGTTGCTGTGCGTAATAATAATCAACAGCCTCATGGTGATAACCTGCAACCAATCATCAAGCCCCCCATTGATGCGGTGAGTGGCTCCCGAGAGGAAATATTATCGGGCGGGCGGCTATATCTGCTTGCCTTGGCCAGTGCAGTGGTCACTGCCAATGCCTATTATATTCACCCCATAATCTCTTTGGTTGCACAGGATTTCGGTATTGGCCCGGCGCTCATCGGAGCTGTCCCGGCATTAAATCAACTCGCATTAGCGCTTGGTATATTCTTTTTGCTGCCTTTGGGGGACAGGCTGGGTAATGCAAAACTGGCGAAATGGTTTTCTTTTGCGCAATTTTTTGGCGTGGCAACCATGGCATTGGCCGGTAATTTCATCTGGTTTGTGATCGGCTCGACCTTATTGGGGCTATTTACAATAACGCCCTATTTAATTCCGGCCTATGTTTCCAAACGCACGGACCCTGCAAAAATGGGCCATTCTATAGCGGTTCTGACAACGGGGATTATCCTTGGCATATTATCGGCGCGCCTTGGCGCAGGCTTGATTGGCGAATATCTGGGCTGGCGCAATGTCTATTATATTGCATCGGTTTTGATGCTGGTTTTTTCATTCGCTCTGCCACAAATAATGGGCCGTCCAAGACATTCAGCGACCAAGCCAGAACCGATGACTTATGCTGCCTTGCTTCTTTCTACACTGGCCATTGCCTTGCGGCATAAACACATATTGTTATCTGGTATAATTCAAGGCTTAAACTTCGGTATATTCCTTGCGGCTTGGCTGGGCATAGGACTGCATTTGCCGCGTATTGGCTATGGCGCAGATGTTGTTGGTTATCTCACCATATTATCGATCGCCAATGTGTTCTCAACGCCCTTGCTTGGCCGCTGGATGGACAAGGTTGGCGCTCGGCAAGCGCGGCTTGTCATGGCCGGCCTGCAAGTTATCGGCACTGGGTTGCTTTTCTATTCTTCTGGGCAGCTTTGGTGGCTTTTGCCGCCGCTTATCATCATGAATATGGTCAGCCCAACCATTGACGTCGCTGGCCGAGCCACTTTTTTAACCGAAGCACCAGAAATCCGCACGCGGCTAATGACCGTTTATATCATGCTAATGTTCATTGGCGGCGGTATAGCAAGCTGGGCCGGAACAGCGGTCTATGCCGCCGCCGGTTGGACAGGAACGGGTGCTTTGGTGCTCATAATGGCGCTTATCGTCTTGGCTTTGTGCATAGCAGGACAAAGAAAGACAATATGACAAGCCGGCTTAAAAACTAAGCGGCCCGTCTAGCTCTTTAACCTGCCATGGCAGGCCATGTTCATTGAGCATATCCATGAACGGATCAGGGTCAAACTGCTCCATATTAAAAACGCCGCCCACGCCATTGGGGGCGGGCCATTTGCCGCTTAATAGCATCGCCGCGCCAATCATTGCCGGAACGCCGGTGGTATAGCTAACCGCTTGATTGCCGGTTTCGGCAAAGGCCGCTTCATGATCGCATATGTTATTGATATAATAGGTTTTTTCGCTGCCATCCTTAGCAATGCCAGTGGCAATATCGCCGATATTGGTTTTGCCCTTGGTCATTTCGCCGAGGGAGGCAGGCTCTGGCAATACGGCTTTCAAAAATTGCAGTGGAATGATTTCCTTGCCTTCATATATAACCGGATCAATGCGGGTCATGCCGACATTTTGCAGCACTTCCAAATGCGTTAAATAGGCATCGCCAAAGGTCATCCAGAAACGAATGCGCTTAATTTCCGGGATATGGGTTTTTAGGCTTTCAATCTCCTCATGATACATGAGATACATATTTTTCTCACCCACCGCTTCAAAATCAAAAGCCTGTTTATGGCTAAGCGCAGGTGTCTCTATCCATTCGCCATTGGCCCAGTGCCGCGCAGGCGCAGTGACTTCGCGGATATTAATTTCCGGGTTAAAATTGGTAGCAAAATGCTGGCCATGATCGCCGCCATTACAATCCA
>CAZAHS010000325.1:0-2138 GCA_964484855.1 uncultured Sphingomonadaceae bacterium
AGATGAGCAGCGCATGCTGTTTTTAACGCAGCAAATGTTTGGCGGGCAGGATGAAGAGCTGAACAAAACCGGCATTGCCAATATGACGCCGGAACAAATCACCCAATTGGTGGCAGGGGCTGTGGCAGATTTTGAAGCCTATTTTGCCTGTATGACCGAGGAGAAGCGCGCCAACCCCAGCGATGATGTGGCCAGCGTGATTGCCAATGCATTGGTGGATGGCAAGCCGCTGGATGACCGCGCAATGGCAGGCTATTATATCATTGTGGCGAGCGCCGGGCATGACACAACATCGGCCTCTACAGCGGGCGCGATGATGGCGCTGGCGCAAGATGCAGAGCAATTTGCACGGGTAAAGGCGGACCGTTCTTTGCTGCCGGGCCTGATTGAAGAGGCTATTCGCTGGACCAGCCCTGTGCAGCATTTTATGCGCACTGCGGCGCAGGATACAAAGATTGGCGGCGTTACTGTGCGTAAGGATGACTGGCTGATGCTGTCTTACATCGCGGCCAATTATGATGATGCGGCATTTGATAATCCGCGCAATTTTGATGCCGCGCGCAGCCCCAATCGCCATATGGCCTTTGGCGCAGGTGCGCACCAATGTCTGGGGCTGCATCTGGCGCGGCTGGAGATGCGGATATTATTTGATGCGCTGCTGGACCGTGTCGAGGCGCTGGAGCTGGCAGGCGAACCGCGCCGCGCAAAATCAAGTTTTGTGGGCGGGTTGAAAACATTGCCGCTGCGCATCACAATATGATAGAGACTGCATCAATTCTTGGCAGTATGTCATTGCGAGAAGACAAGCGACGCGGCAATTCAGAGTGAGCGCGCGGCTGCTCTAAATTGCTTCGCTGCGCCCGCAATGACGATTAAGATAAGAGTATAATGACATCTTTAAGGAGAGAGACAATGGCCACTGCATATAAGAACCTGATTGATGGTGAGATGGTTGACACCGCCGAGATGCTCGACGTTGTTAATCCGGCGAATGAAGAGGTTATTGGCCGCGTGCCAGCCTGCGGTGCGGGTGAGCTGGATAGAGCCGTTGCCGCGGCGCGGCGTGCCTTCAAAACATGGAGCAAAACCCCGATTGATGAACGCCGCAAAGTGGTGATGGCCATTTCTGGTGCAATTAAAGACAATCATGACGAATTGTTCCGCCTGCTCACCGCTGAACAGGGCAAGCCCCACGCACAGGCACAGCAGGAAATTGGCGGCGCAGCGGCCATTTCGGCGGCGCAGTCCACATTGACATTGGAAGATGAGATTAACGAGGATAGCGAGACACGCCTGTCACGCACGCGACGCGTCCCCGTTGGCGTTGTCGGCGGCATTGTGCCGTGGAATTTTCCAGTGATGATGGCGGTGCAGAAAATCGTACCTGCGTTAATGGCGGGCTGCACAATCGTGTTGAAACCCTCGCCCTTTACCCCGCTAACCACTTTGCGCTTGGCTGAGCTGATTAAAGATGTGGTGCCAGCGGGCGTGGTCAATATCATTACAGGTGAGGACAGCCTTGGCCCGCTTATCACTGGCCATGCGGATATTGATAAAATCACCTTCACCGGCTCCACCGCAACCGGCAAAAAGATTATGGAAGGCGCATCGCATGATTTGAAACGCATCACTCTAGAATTGGGCGGCAATGATGCATCCATCGTACTGCCCGATGCTGATGTTGAGAAAGTGGCGGAGCAGCTTTTCTGGTCCAGCTTCACCAATGCGGGGCAGGTCTGCATCGCAGCGAAACGCATCTATATTCATGAAGATATTTATGATGATCTGTCTGCGGCGATCGCGGCCTATGCGCGGCATGTAAAAGTGGGCGATGGCAGCGAGCAAGGCACTGCGGTTGGCCCCATTCAAAACAAAAAACAATATGAGCGGGTGCTGGAACTGATTCAGGATGCAAAGGATGAGGGCTATAAATTCCTGGTCGGCGGCGAGGATGGTGACCCGTCCGGTAGCGGCTATTATGTGCCGATCACCATTTTGGACAACCCGCCCGAAAACGCCCGCATCGTGGCCGAAGAGCAATTTGGCCCCGTTATGCCGCTGATGAAATTCTCCACCGTTGATGAAGCCATTTCACGCGCCAATGCCTCTGAATATGGCTTGGCCGGCGCGGTATGGAC
>CAZAHS010000326.1:0-2129 GCA_964484855.1 uncultured Sphingomonadaceae bacterium
ATAAACCGCGCCGCCGTTTGCGGGTTTTTAGCGTCCAGCGCGATAATCATATCGGTCAGCATGGCATAGCCCTCGCCGCTTTCATCATGAAAGACTGCCGAATTACCGGCCAACGCGCCATAAAGCGCGCGGACGCGATTGGGGTTTGACAGGGTAAAATCAGGATGATCTTGCAGTTTTTTAATATGCGCCATGCAATCGGGATGCATAGAGAGCGCCTGCATAGAAAACCATTTGTCGATGACCAGCGCATTGCCTTGATAGCGATCATAAAACTCGCCCAGCGCCTGTTCACGCAGCGGATCGTCAAGACTGGCCAGCGACATCAGCGCCGATTGCCGGTCGGTCATATTATCGGCAGCTACAAATTGGTCATAGCAAAGCTGCGCCGCATCATCCGCGCCGCCCGCCACCAAATAGGCCAAAGCCAGCCCTTTCATCCGCCGCGCACCCTTTGCCGTGCCATCAAGCGAGAATGGCACTGCCGCCATCGCCTGATAGCTGGCCCGCCATTTGTCCGCCAGTTCGCGGCCCAGTAGCACCCGCAGTTTCTGGCGCTCGGCATGTACCAGCAAAGGCTGCATAACTGCTTGCTGTTCGGCCACAAAACTTTCGCCCGGCAGGGTCAGCAATTCCGCGCGCATCGCCTCTTCCAGCCGGTCATCATCCAGCAATGAGGCAAAGAGCGCGACCAAATCAGCATCGGCAATCGCGGTTTCATCTGTACCGGCTACCCCTGCCAAAATCCGCTCGGTCACCAGTTTCTGCAATGCTTCATAACGCGCAAAGCTGTCATCATCATGGCGCACCAAATGCGCCAGACCCGCCGGATCAGAAGGGCTATGCACGGTTACCGGCGCAGAAAATCCGCGATTGATGGACAAAATCGGCGCTGTATCAAAGCCGGTAAAGGTAAAGCTCTGCTCTGCTTGTTCCATCACCAGCAAATCCTCGGCCCGCTTTTCGCCCGTCACGCCATCAATCAAAGCGGTTTTAAGCGGGATGAGCATGGGCTGTTTCTCTGACTGGCCAGGCGTTGCCGCCATGCTTTGCTTGAGCATCAATGTCACCGTGCCGCTATCCGCATCAAAGGCCATATCAGTATGGATTTGCGGGGTGCCTGCCTGGCTATACCAAAGCCGGAAATGCGACAGGTCCAGCCCTGCACCTTCCTCAATCGCCGCAACAAAATCCTCACAGGTCGCAGCCTCGCCGTCATGGCGGTCAAAATATAAATCTGTGCCTTTGCGGAAGTTTCCAGCGCCCGCTTGCTCCGCCAAAGATGCAATCATGCGGATGATTTCCGCGCCCTTATTATAGACGGTCGCAGTGTAGAAATTCGATATTTCCATATAGCTATCGGGCCGGATGGGGTGCGCCAATGGCCCTGCATCTTCGGGGAATTGCGCAGCGCGCAATATGCGTACATCCTCAATGCGTTTTACTGGCGCGCTATTCATATCAGCCGAAAAACACTGGTCACGATAGACGGTGAAGCCCTCTTTTAGCGACAATTGAAACCAGTCGCGGCAGGTGACGCGGTTACCCGACCAATTGTGAAAATATTCATGCGCCACCACGCCCTCAACACCATCAAAATCATTGTCATTGGCGGTGTCTTGATCGGCCAAAATATAGCGCGTGTTAAAAACATTCAGGCCCTTATTCTCCATCGCGCCCATGTTAAAATCGCTCACCGCGACAATGTTAAACACGCCCAGATCATATTCGCGGCCATAAACTTGCTCATCCCAGCGCATGGAATCTTTCAGCGCCTTCATGGCATGGCCGGTGCGCGCGCTGTCCTCTGCGCTGCGGGTATAGATGGCCAGATCCACCGCCTTGCCCGACATGGTGGTAAAACTGTCTGTATTGGCGACCAAATCACCCGCAACCAGCGCAAACAAATAGCTCGGCTTGCGCCATGGATCATGCCACACGGCATAATGCTGCCCATCACCGCAATCGCCGCTATCGGTCAGCTCTCCATTGGAAAGCAGCACGGGAAAGGCGGCCTTATCGCCCTGCATCCGCACGGTATAGATCGACATATTATCGGGCCGGTCAATGAACGGGATGATGCGGCGAAAGCCCTCTGCCTCACATTGTGAACACAGCATGCCATTGGA
>CAZAHS010000327.1:0-2076 GCA_964484855.1 uncultured Sphingomonadaceae bacterium
ACGGCATCGGCATGCGTTACCACATGATTTTCAAGCTGGCGCGTTAGCCAATAACGGGCAGAGCGCTGACTGCCAGTGCCATTGCCAACAGCTGCATCTTCCCAAAAAGCCCTGATTTCATAAAGCAACGGCAAACCCGATGCCTGAGCAGTGCGCAATGCGGCCAGTCCGTTTAAAGCCGGGGAATGCGCATGCAATATGTCAGGCTTAAATTCACCCACCACCTGATTCACCCGATCATTGAGCATGGCAATTTCGCGCCATTCACGCAGCGGTGATACGCCATTCACACAGCCCATGGTGCGATAGAATAGCAGGTCGTCAAAAATTTCCTGCATCGGCACGGTATCAACATCAACACCCAGATTTTGCTGGTGCCGAACTGATGTTACGGCCGCAACATCAAAGCCAGCCGCCATTTGCGCCTTCATAATAGCGCGTGTACGAAAGCAGTAACCGCTATGCAGTGGCAAGCTATGGTCAAGAATATGTAATATCCGCATCACGCAGCTTTCTATGGCCAAAAAGGATTAACGTCACGTCAACCCTCGTCAACTATGACGTTATTTCTATTTTTTTATAGCATTAACGGATAGATTGCACACCATGGTTGATACATTTTCAATATTGCTGACCCATGGGTTGCTGGTCATTGCGCTATGGCGCATGGCCCATAATGATGAAATTGATGTCGAGGCACCGCCCGAACCCGACAAAAACCCTTCCGGTTTTTTCAATCGCAACATGTCTGACCGGCATAAGAATTAATAGCAGGGCAGCCATAATATGCGTGATCTTTTCTTTATAGGCTTTTTGGGCATTTTTCTGCTCGCAGGGCTAAGGCGGCCTTTCCTCTTCGTCATGGCCTATGCCTATGTTGATATTATCGCGCCTCAGAGGATGAGCTATTATCTTCTCAATTCCATTCCAATATCACTTATAATGTTTGCGCTCGCGCTTGGCGGATATTTGATAGCCGATGATAAGAAAGACAGCCGTTTTTCAGGGCGTCAGGTGCTTATGGTCATCCTGCTTATATATTGCGGCTATACCACCAGCGTTGCCGACTTTCCCGCCGCTGCTACAGAAAAATGGAATTGGGTTTGGAAGGCTTTAGTTTTTGCAATTTTTCTACCATTAACATTGCGGACCAAGGCCCGTCTTGAAGCCTTGGCCCTCGTCATGGTTCTCAGCGTTGCGACACTGATTGTAACTGGCGGCATAAAAACGGTGCTATCTGGCGGCGGCTATGGTGTCTTGCAACTGCTCATTGATGATAATAGCGGCCTTTATGAAGGTTCTATCATCTCTTGCGTAGCCATTTGCATCATTCCGCTGGCCCTTTGGCTGGCCAAATATGGCACTGTGTTTGTTCCCGATATGCGCTTAAAGGTGTTTAGCGTCTGTCTTGTCGGTGCGTGCTTGCTTATACCCATAGGCACGCAGGCCCGTACCGGATTGCTATGTATTGGCGCGCTGGCGATATTGATGCTGCGCTTTAACCGATACCGCTTCGTCTATGCAGGCGCTGCAATCGCCTTAGGCATATTGTCGCTGCCTTTATTGCCAAGCAGCTATACCGACCGCATGGCCACAATATTTGAATATAAGGCGGATCAATCAGCCAGCACGCGCGTAGCTGTATGGTATTGGACCATCGACTATGTAAAAAACAAGCCATTGGGCGGCGGCTTTGATGCCTATCGATCAAACGAAATTAACGCCACCAAGGTTATTACTAAAGAAACCTCTGGCGGCACGACCATTGAAACGCAGGATTATATTGAGCGGGGCCGCGCTTATCATAGCAGCTATTTTGAGATGTTGGGCGAGCAAGGCTATCCGGGCCTTATTGTCTGGTTGATGATACATATTGGCGGGATATGGCGCATGGAGATAGTGCGCAAAAAATATACCAAGGATCATAAACAGGACGAGGAATGGATCGCGCCTTTTGCCTTAGCATTGCAAAATGGGCAGATTATCTACATGGTTGGGTGCACATTTGTTGGTATTGCTTATCAGCCCTTTATCTACATGCTGATTGCCATGCAAATTGGTCTTGATACCTATACA
>CAZAHS010000328.1:0-2066 GCA_964484855.1 uncultured Sphingomonadaceae bacterium
TGCTTGATCGGGTGGCCGCGCTCTAATTCGCCTTTTCCATCAGCCCCCGCACCGCCTTTGCCACTATATTCACCGCCATTAGCGTCTTCAGCATGCCCGTCTTTACCATGTACATCACCGCCATGCGATCCGGCTTTAGATGCATCATAAGTGCCATAGCTGCCAAAGCGTTTTTGCCCTTCATACAGGTTGGCTATGGTCGGATCAGCGGTCGCCGTCTGCCCGTCACGGCCATATTTGGCATAGGTCAGGCTGTGGCGCGGTTCGCGGTCATTGGCGTAAATAACATGGCAGGCCGCGCAGCCCGATGTGCGATAATCGCCCGGCTGGTCATTGGTCCCCATTTGCCAGAGAAATGGATCATTCAGCCGTGTTTTATGAATATTCAGCACCGGAATGGCGACGCGCAGGCCAGTGCCGGGACCGCGATTAGATTGTTTCAGATCGGGCCGCCCCGGTTCCTCTAAACGCTGAATGATGCCGCCAATATTGGGGATGCCAATTTCGGGAAACTGCGTATTCACATTGCGCCCGCCGCGTTCAAATACGCGGAAAATATCTCCTGGCGGAATAACATGCCAGCTTGGCAAAGGGTAGAGCACGGGCAGCGCACCGCGCGCCTTTTGCTCCGGCGTTACCTCGCCATATTTTGCGCCCGGTTCCGTGCTTGCTGACTTAATGGTGGCTGGCTCTCCTCTGCGCGTAAAAGCCTCACCAAAAATATAGTTTTTATACGGCACCACGCCGTTATTATAGGCCGCGCCGCCCCATAGCATCGCACCGGTGGACATAAGCGAACGCTCTGACGCTTCAATCACCTCAATATGACAGGCCCCGCACGCATCACGCACAATGCGGTAATCAGACGGGTTCACAAAACGGATAAATTCGGGCGACTCCTTAGCGAGCAGAGCATAGGAACGCTGCGGATTGGCGGAGGATGGCCAATGCCAAGCCTCTGGATATTTGGGCAGCACATGCGCCTTGGCAAGCGCGCCGGTATAGCGGGCATCGCTCCAGCCCCAATCATTATTGCCCATCACATTGGCATCACCGCCATGGCAATCAGTACAGCCCAGCAGCACCGCCGGTGATGCGTGCATGGTTTTCTGGTCGCTATCGGTATGGCAAGAGACACAGCCCGCACTCTTTTCCTGCATTGCGGCCTTTTGCTCGGACAGCGTATCGCCTGGCTGTTGGCGCGGAGCAGGCGGGGTGAAGGCGTATTTCACCTTTTGCGGCTTTTCTTTCTTGGCGGCAAATCCGCTATCGCTGCTGCACAGTGCAAGCAGCATGCAAAGGCCAAGCATGGCCAAGAGGCGCAGCGGCAATTGCGTGATAATCCGCGTGCCCGCCCCTGTGGGAGAGAGATTAAAAGGCCAATATTGCATTGAAAAGCACCGAATAAAAAACATCTGCATCACCCGATTGGGAGAACAGATCTGAGAAACCATCACTGGGGTCAAACACTGCGGCGGACAGCCGGAAAACGATATTTTGTGTGGCTTTGGGCCGCCAAATCCCTGCCACTGATAAATCCCACCCAATATCTGTGGGGATAGACCCTTCATTGCGCAGCGCCTGCAAGGTTGCGGTATTATCAAACCATAAATGATTGGCATTGGTCGAAACGCGCACTTCCGGCGTCAGATCAAAATCCGCGCCAATGCCGGTTAATATTGTGCCCGGATTATTAAAATTGCTCTGCCCCTGCTCCTTAGAGGAGCGCAGCGAATTTAAGATGCCATTGCGCCCATTAATGCTGACCGCGCGGCCGCCGCCTGCAAAGGGTATGGTCTGGCGTATCCAATAGCTGGTATCGGCCCCTGCAAAGATAGGATTTTCAAAAATCGCATCAAATCCGCCTTCGGTATCATTATCGGGGTTGCCGTCACCGCTGGCAAACAGACCCGAAAGCCGAAAGCGCATAAAATCAACATCATAGCTAAGTTCAGCCGCAGCAAAATAAGCAGCAATATTGGCCGGGCGGCTGGTGAAAATGCTGTTGCGGTCCTGCCCAAACACGCCGTAAAGCTGGCCCGTCAGGTTTAGGCGGCCAACACGGC
>CAZAHS010000329.1:0-2064 GCA_964484855.1 uncultured Sphingomonadaceae bacterium
GTTAATCCTTGCGTTCGCGGCCAAAGTCCGGGGCGGCTACATCTTGGCCTTGCTCAATAATATTGCGGCGAATGGCGCGGGTGCGGGTGAACATATCTTCCAGCGCATCGCCTTCATCGCGGCGGATGGCGCGTTGCAGCGCGGTTAAGTCTTCGGTAAAGCGTTGCAGCATCTCCAGCACCGCCTCTTTATTGGACAGAAAGACATCACGCCACATCACTGGATTGCTGGCCGCGATACGGGTGAAATCACGAAAGCCGCCCGCGGAATATTTGATGACTTCTGAGCGCGTTACATCTTCCAAATCAGAGGCCGTGCCAACAATGGTATAGGCGATAAGGTGCGGCAAATGGCTGGTCACGGCCAGCACCATATCATGATGCGCGGCGTCCATAATCTCAACATTCGCGCCCATTGCCGCCCAAAAGTCAGAGACACGCGCCACATCGCCTTTATCTGCGCCATCCGGCGGCGTGATAATGCACCAACGGTCCGTAAACAGCGTCGAAAAACCGGCATCTGGCCCGCTTTTCTCTGTGCCTGCAACGGGGTGCGCGGGGATGATGCTGTGGCGCGGCAATATCGCGGCCAGATCGGCCAAGACACTCGCCTTGCAAGAGCCAACATCGCTAATCACTGCATCATCATGAATGTGCGGTGCCATGGCCTGCGCGGCCGCCTTGATGGCGCCAACTGGCACGCACAATATTACCAGATCAGCCTGTGCCAGCGCATCGTAATCGCTATGAATATCATCACAAATGCCCAGATCTCTGGCCCGCGCCGCAGTGGCATTGTCACTATCAAAGCCGCTAATTTTCAGCGCTGGCCAGGCATGACGTGCGGCGCGGGCAATGGAGCTGCCAATTAGCCCCATGCCGATTATCGCCAAATGCTGGAACGCCTTGTGTTTGTTGTTGTCGCTCATGCGCGTGTTCCTGCCTTGGTTCCCGTTTCGGCCCCTGTATTAGCTGTAAGATCGCGCAATATGGCGGCAATGGCGCGCATATCATCGCCGCTGCCAATGGTGATGCGCAGGCAATCAGGCAGACCCTGGCCCGGCAGCCAGCGCGTCATATAGCCCGCATCTGCCAAGCCGTTTAGCGCTGCCTCTGCCGTCAAAGCACCATCAAAGCGGATGAGCAGGAAATTGGCATGGCTGGGGATGGCGGTTAGCCCTGCATTGCCCATCGCGCCAATTTCTGCGGCCAGCCAATCGCGCCATTGGCTGTTATGCGCGCGCGAGCGGGCAACAAAATCCTGATCGGTGAGGGCCGCAATGGCGCAGGCCTGCCCTGTGGTGGTCACATTGAACGGGGCGCGAATGCGGTTCAGCGCATCAATCAGCGGGGCCGCGCCAAAGGCATAACCAATACGCTGCGCCGCCAGCCCATATATTTTAGAGAAAGTGCGGGTAATCAGCACATTATCATTTTGCCGCGCCAGATCAAAAGCCGCCGCGCCGTCATCATCCAGATATTCGGCATAGGCCTGATCCAGCACCAGCAGGATATCAGGCCGCAAGCGTGCATGAAAATCGGCAATCTCTTGGCGCGAAACCATGGTGCCAGTGGGGTTATTGGGGTTGGCCAGATAGATAACCCGCGTGGCATCCGTCACCGCCGCCAATATAGCGTCCAGATCACAGCCATAATCATGGTCAGCCGCCACCACCGGCGATGCGCCAATGCGCCGCGTGGCAATATCATATACCGCAAAACCATAGCGCACATGAATAATCTCATCGCCTTGCGCGGCAAAGGCTTGCGCCGCCAGATTGAGCAGCTCGTCCGATCCTGTGCCGCAGATAATTTGCGCAGGCGGCAGGTCATGCAATGCGCCAATTGCGCCGCGCAAAGCGGTGCAATCTGGGTCAGGGTAACGCGCCGCATCATCACCCGACACCGTGGCGTCCCCTTCACCGCGCAGCACCGATAAAACAGCGGGCGCACAGCCCAGCGGGTTTTCATTGGCAGAAAGTTTCACCAAAGCGCGGCCATCCGCCGCCTTGGCCTTGCCCGGCGCATAGGGCGCAAGCTCATTTATCCATGATTTGGGTTGCGG
>CAZAHS010000330.1:0-2063 GCA_964484855.1 uncultured Sphingomonadaceae bacterium
GCTTGATTTAAGGGGGCTGGCACAGCAAGCTAAACCGCGATCCAGCAAAATAAAAATAACATTTAATGGGCAAAACCCCGAACGCGCAGCGTTCGCAAGGGCGACTGCCCGCCGCGCCTTATTGGCGCGTATTACAAACCAACCAACGCGCAGCGTTCGCAAGGGCGACTGCCCGCCGCGCCGGTTAGGGCGCCTCATAATAAAAAGACAAAAAAATGGTGCCACGAGAGAGAATTGAACTCTCGGCCTCGTCATTACCAATGACGCGCTCTACCACTGAGCTACCGCGGCTTGCCATTTGGGCGGTGTGTTGCAGCATATTTAGCAGCAATGGCTTAATATGCGGTATAACACCCTATAAGCGCTGCCTATGGTCATGACGGGGGCAATTTGTCAAGTATGTTGCGCTGTTTGGTAAAGCGTGGCAGGAAATTTTTATGAGCAAGGATAAAGCGCGCGCACAAGGCAGTGACAAAAATGTGAAGAAAGCAAGCCGTGAGGAACGTCTGGCAGAGCAATTGCGCGCCAATTTACGGCGGCGCAAAGTACAGGCCCGCGCCCTAGATCCTGCAAAAAGTGACCCTGAAAAAACTGGTTCGGCAAAAGCTGATACAGCGGACTATTAAAGGGCCAGGATCAGGACACTAATTTACGGCTTTGCGCTCTGGCGGAATATTTTCAAATGCTTCAACCGCTGCGATAAAGCCCGGTGCAACCGGCGCCACCTTTTCTGTCGCGCTATCAAACCACACTTGGGTTAGGCTTATGATGCTCAGCAGCGTCTCATCACGGTAAATCTGCACCCGTGTTGCAAAGCTGGTGCGGCCAAATCGCATGATGCGCACCGCGACATTCAGCAGATCATCGGCATGGGCGGGGCTGCGAAAATCCACCTCGGCATGGCGCACCCAGCAATCCCCGCCAAAACTGTTCAGGAAGCTTGTCGCATTGGCATCAGGGCCATGCGCTTTAACCGCCAGTTTGCGGAAATATTCGGTCACGCCAATATCGGCATAGACCAGATAATTGGCATTAAACACAATCCCCTGCATATCCGCCTCATTATAACGGACACGCAAAGGATGGATGCTGTTAAAATGCGCAATAGGGTCCGTATCGCTGTTCATTTTATAATGGTGCGCAAGCCGCTTCCAGCCATGATTTGGCGTCTTTATCGCTTTCGCCGTCCAATTGCGGGCCGACAATTTTCAGCACTTTGGCGTGATAGCTGTTCCACCAGTTTATTTCGGCAGGGCTGAGCATAGAAATATCGACCAGATTGCGGTCTATCGGCGCGAAGGTGAGCGTTTCAAAGCCCATCATTTCCTGCTCCGCCCCCGGCACGTCACGGCTTTCCACCAGCACCAGATTTTCTATGCGGATGCCATATTCATCGGTTTTATAATAGCCCGGCTCATTAGAGCAGATCATGCCCGGCACCAAAGGTTCACCCATGCCGCCAAAGGCCGCGATACGCTGCGGCCCTTCATGTACCGCCAAATAGCTGCCCACGCCGTGGCCTGTGCCATGCGCATAATCCACGCCATCCGCCCAGAGATATTGCCGCGCCAGCACGTCCAATTGCCCGCCGGTTGTGCCTTTGGGGAAGACCGCTTTATCAAGCGCGATATGCCCTTGCAGCACCTGCGTAAAGCGCTTGCGCATTTCCGCTGTCGGTTCGCCCACCGCCATGGTGCGCGTCACATCGGTGGTGCCATCATTATATTGCCCGCCGGAATCCACCAGATAGAGGCTGTTCATGGTGATCGGCAAATTGCTCTCTTCCGAAACGCGGTAATGGCATAATGCGCCATTGGAGGCCGCGCCCGATATCGTGTCAAAAGACAGGTCTTTCAGCTTGGGGTTTTCCTCGCGAAAGGCTTGCAAACGCGCGGCAACCGATAGCTCATCCTGTCCGCCCTTTGGTGCCTCAACGCTAAACCAGTGCAGGAAGCGGCTTAGCGATGCGCCATCACGTGCATGGGCGGCGCGGTGGCCGTCAATTTCCGTCTGGTTTTTAATCGCTTTGGCCAGCACGCTGGGGTCGCGTTTTTCCGCAATAT
>CAZAHS010000331.1:0-2061 GCA_964484855.1 uncultured Sphingomonadaceae bacterium
ATGAAGGCAAGTTAAAGCTGGACCAGCCCATTGCTGATTTTGTGCCGGAATTTGCCGAGATGCAGGTGCTTAAAAACCCCAAGGGCAAGCTTACCGACACAGCCCCCGCCACGACCCTGATTACACCGCGCCATTTAATGACGCACACAGCCGGTCTGGGCTATAATATTGTGTCACAGGGGCCGCTATTAGAGGCTTATAACAGTTTGGGTATTAATCCGGGGCAAGTCAGCAAGCAGCAATTGCCCGGCTTCCCCACGCCTGCGCCAACACCGCCTATTGATGAATTTGCCCGCCGCGTTGCATCGCTGCCATTGGTTGCCAATCCCGGCACCAAATGGAGCTATTCTATCGGTCTGGATATGCTGGGCTATATTATTCAACTGGCATCGGGCGTGGAATTTGGCGAATTTTTGAAAACCCGCATTTTTGAGCCATTGGGCATGAACAGCACCTATTTCACCGTTCCAAAGGAAGAATTGCCGCGCCTGCCCACCAACTATGCTGTGGTGTTTAACAGCCTGTTCCCCATAGATACGCCAAATAACAGCGTATATGCAGAGAAACCGGCCTTTGCTTATGGCGGTTCCGGATTGGTTAGCAGCGCTTATGATTATGATCGTTTTTTGCGCATGTTGCTGGGTAAGGGCGCGCTAGATGGTACGCGTATAATGTCAGAAAATGCCGCCAATATGGGCATGTCCAACTTACTGCCAGAAGGCGTTGATTTGAAGGGCAGTTGGGTTGAAAGCGCTGGTTTTGGCGCAGGCGGACGTGTTGGTATGGGCGCACAAGCAGGCAGCTTTGGCTGGGGCGGTGCTGCTGGCACCAATGCCTTTGTTGATACACAGCGCGGTTTCCGTGCAGGCGGATATGTGCAATATATGCCCTCCAACGCCCTGCCATTTCAGGCGGAATTTCCCAAGCTGGTTTATAAAGATTTGGCTGCTCTTGCGGCAGGGTAAATATAGTCTAAGCGCATTCAGACTTGCTTTATGACTATTATTAATAAGCCTCTTGCCGCGCTTGCGCCCTATATGACGGGTGCCAGCATAGAGCGTGCGGACCATATTCGCAGCAATGCCGATGCCTTGGCGCAGCATATGCATTGGCGCGCGCGGCTATTAAAGCTTGATAATCTGGCCCCTGCCATTACGCCAGAGGGTGATTTGCAATGGCAATCTCTGGGTGAATTAGCGGCGGATGAAGAATCGCTTTTTCTGGGTCTGGATGGTGAAACGCCTTGCTTTGTAGCGCTGTCAGCGCCCTCCGGCCCGCGCAAGGTGGAAAATTATAATGCCAATTTATGGCAAGCCATTGCCCATATGCCGCGCGAGCAATTGGCGCTTTATGGTGCGGCCCGCTCGCTGGTTGACTGGCATGAACGGCATGGCTTTTGCGCGGTATGCGGCACGCCGACTAAGGTGAGTAAGGCCGGCTGGGCACGGCATTGCCATAAGGATGATGGCGGCTGCGGCGCGGAGCATTTTCCGCGCGTTGACCCTGTTGCGATTATGCTGGCCCAGCATGATGGCAAGGTGCTGTTGGGCCGTCAGCCGCGTTTTCCCGCCAAACGCTTTTCGGCATTGGCCGGATTTATTGAACCGGGCGAATCTGTTGAAGAGGGCGTAGCGCGTGAGCTGTATGAAGAGGCGGGAATTAGAGTGCATAATGTGCGCTATATTACCAGCCAGCCATGGCCCTTTCCCTCATCGCTGATGATTGCGTGTATTGCAGATTGCGATGATCCGCATTTGACACTGGATGAGACAGAGATTGAGGAAGCAGGCTGGTTTGACCGTGAGCAGGTGATTGCCGCGATGCAGGGCGCGCCGGATGCTGCCTTTATTGCCCCGCCGCCTTTTGCTGTGGCGCATGATCTGCTAAAATATTGGCTAGAGCAGGGCTGACATAATGGCGCAGTGATGATGCGCCAATAAATAAAAGGAAAAGAAAAGCCGATGAATGATAATGCTGCAGAGCAAAAAACGCGCATCGGTGCACCGTATAAAATGCGGATCGACATTGTGTCGGATATTGTCTGCCCATGGTGCATAATCG
>CAZAHS010000332.1:0-2045 GCA_964484855.1 uncultured Sphingomonadaceae bacterium
TCATCGGTTTGCTCGGTCAGTGTCTGGCCATCGACCAGATCCTGATATTTCACAATACCCGGCTTCTCGGTAATTAGCGGCATGGTGAACGGATCCCATTCCGCCAAACGATCGCCTTGCTTCACCTTCTCGCCGTCACCGATCAGCAAATGCGTACCATAAGGCAATTTGTGAACAGCACGCTCACGGCCTTCATTATCGATAATCGCAATCTCGCCATTACGCGCCAAAGATAAGCGGCGGCCTTTTTTGTCAGTGATGGTCGGAATATCACGATATTCCATGGTACCATCGGCAACAGCTTCCAAATTGCTTTGCTCGTTAAGCTGGGCCGCACCGCCAATGTGGAATGTCCGCATGGTAAGCTGAGTACCCGGCTCACCAATGGACTGTGCCGCGATAACGCCAACAGCCTCACCGATATTCACCGGTGTACCGCGCGCAAGATCACGGCCATAGCATTTGCAGCAAACACCCTGTTTGCTCTCACAAATTAGCGGCGAACGAATACGTGCGGCCTGAATGCCCGCTTCTTCGATTTTTGCAACAGCAGCTTCGTCCAGCAATGTGTCTTTTTTGAAAAGCACTTCGCCATCTTTGCCGACAACCATATCTTCGGCCAATGTCCGGCCCAAAATACGCTCACCCAATGATGCAATGGTTGAACCACCCTGAACAATGGCTTTCATTTCCAGCGCATTTTCCGTGCCGCAGTCATTTTCAACAATGGTGCAATCCTGGCTGACATCAACCAAACGACGGGTCAGATAGCCAGAGTTCGCAGTTTTCAATGCGGTATCGGCAAGGCCTTTACGTGCACCGTGCGTGGAATTGAAATATTCCAATACGGTCAAACCTTCTTTAAAGTTTGAGATAATTGGCGTTTCAATAATCTCACCAGAAGGTTTAGCCATTAGCCCGCGCATACCCGCAAGCTGTTTCATTTGCGCTGGCGAACCACGTGCGCCGGAATGGCTCATCATATAGATAGAGTTAATTGCCGCCTCACGACCATTTTCATCCTTCGGTGTGGCTTTAATCTCTTCCATCATGGCCGCAGCGACTTCGTCACCACAGCGGCTCCATGCATCGATGACCTTGTTATATTTTTCCTGCTGCGTAATCAGGCCGTCCTGATATTGCTGCTCATAATCGGATACCAATTCCTTGGTCTTATCGACCATACCATCCTTGGTATCAGGAATAATCATATCATCCTTACCGAAAGAAATACCCGCCTTAAATGCGTGACGGAAGCCCAGCACCATGATCGCATCTGCGAATAATACTGTGTCTTTCTGGCCGGTGTGACGGTAAACTTGGTCAATCACATCACCAATTTCTTTCTTGGTGAGCAAGCGGTTGACCACGTCAAACGGCACTTTGTAAGATTTGGGCAGGCACTCGCCAATCAACATCCGGCCCGGCGTTGTTTCAAAACGCTTATAGACCAGATTGCCCTCTTCATCGGTTTGCGGCACGCGGGCCGTCACTTTGGAGTGCAAGGTAACAGCACCGATTTCCAATGCCTGATGCACCTCTGCCATATCAGATAGCAGCATGCCCTCACCTGGCTCACCTTCACGGTCCATGGAGAGATAATAGATACCCAGAACCATATCCTGTGATGGCACGATGATCGGCTTACCATTGGCCGGTGAAAGGATGTTGTTGGTGGACATCATCAATACACGTGCTTCCAACTGCGCCTCAAGGCTGAGCGGCACATGGACAGCCATTTGGTCACCGTCAAAGTCAGCATTAAAAGCGGAACAGACCAGCGGGTGAAGCTGGATCGCCTTACCCTCAATCAATACCGGTTCAAATGCCTGAATGCCCAAACGGTGAAGCGTTGGCGCACGGTTGAGCATAACAGGGTGCTCGCGGATAACCTCATCAAGGATATCCCAAACTTCCTTACGCTCTTTCTCAACCCATTTTTTCGCCTGTTTCAGCGTCATGGAGAGGCCCTTGGCGTCCAGGCGCGCATAAATAAACGGCTTGAACAGCTCCAGCGCCATTTTCTTGGGCAGGCCGCATTGATG
>CAZAHS010000333.1:0-2018 GCA_964484855.1 uncultured Sphingomonadaceae bacterium
TGGCCTTGCCCGGCGCATAGGGCGCAAGCTCATTTATCCATGATTTGGGTTGCGGAGTGACAACAGTGCTCATGGCGCAGCGTTTAGCGCATGGCTGCGCACCGGCAAAGAGGAATGATGAAAAAACAGTGCTTTTATGGCGTTCTGGTTTTCGGCGCTCTGTTTTTAATAGGTCATGTTTTATTGTGGGCTTGGCAGTAATTGGAATTGCCTATAATGAGCGCCGCCTTTTTTGCGTGGGTGGTAGGGGGGCTTATCAATACTATAGAGCAATAATGAAAAGCGTGTTTGCATTGTAAAATATTATCACAAGGGCATCTTGGCGTAAGCAAAAGATATTCATCCTGAATACATAACGGTTGTGTAACCTCTTAAATATTAGGGGAGAATCGTTATTTATGAGAAAATTCATATCGGTTATTTTGATTGGGTGTTTGGTTATTCCAGCGTCCGCTTCCAGCTTAGAAAGTGCGCCGGCACAAGCCAATGAAAGCGGTTTTTGCCGCCAAGTGCTGCAACCTCCAAAATTGGCGGCTGAAACGGTTTCCACACCGCAGGAAGCGATACAGGGAGTGCCGATAACATTTGCAGAAGATAGCGGTGATGCAGTGGCGGATTTGGCCGAGTCAACGGTTTCGGGTTCACCGCCTCTTCCTTCTCCTCCGCCGCCGCCGCCACCACCGTCGGCGGATGTGATCGCGTCAGCAAGAGGAGACAGAAGTGCGCCATCAAGCTCACCGATTGCATTGCCAACGCCTGACAGACCCCAATACCAGGCGGGTACACTGACTGCCGGTGAACATGATGATGTTCTTAATCCCTTGCTGTACGCGCGCTATGTCAAGCAGTCGCAGCTTGGACAAAAGATTCGTGATTTGCCTGTTTTGAAGACTGAGCAGCTTTTGTCCATTGTCGTACAGGATAAGCAAGGCGACGCTATATCGCTGGCTGACGTTTCCATAGAATGCAGTGATGGCAACCGTATCAGTCTGCGCACCCAAGCCGATGGCAAGGTGCAGTTCTTCCCAGACCTTGACCGCTTAAGCCGTAATATCACCATCAGAGTTAGCAAAAATGGCAGAACTGTGATTCCTGCACGACGCTTCGTAGTGGCAGATAATCTTGGTTCTGACGTCATTACGCTTGTGTCTGATAAACAGCGTGCAAGTCCGGTTCAGAAGCTAGATTTGATGCTGGTAATTGATACGACTGGAAGCATGAGCGATGAGCTGCGTTTCTTGCAAGTTGAGCTGGAATCAGTATTGGCCAACTTGCGTGCCCGGCATGGCAATCTCTCCATTCGTATTGGCTTTGTCTTTTACAGGGATGAGGGGGATGAATATACTACGCGCACGGTTGATTTGAAAGATAACCTGCAGGATCAGAAACGTATTTTGGCCGTGCAAGCAGCGGGAGGTGGCGGCGATTATCCTGAAGCAATGGATCAAGCTCTCATACGCGCAGCAAATCAGAATTGGCGCGATGATGCCATCCGGTCTTTGATGCTGGTGGCTGATGCTCCGCCGCATAGTGATAAATTTGCGCGGACGTGGCGTGTCGCAGAATATCTTAGGACACAGCGCATACATATTGTGCCGGTCGCGGCGTCAGGCGTCGCTGATGAGGCAGAATATATCATGCGGGCCATGGCGGCTTCCACGCAGTCACAATATGTATTTTTGACCGATGATAGCGGTGTAGGCAATGCGCACGCAAAACCTGCGATCGATTGTTATCTGGTAACCCGGCTTGATCATGCGCTGCGCCGTGTTTTGGACAGTCAAATCTCTGGCAAACGCATAGAACCAAAAGCCAAAGAGGTGGTGCGTTCAGTGGGGCAATATGATGCGGGCAAATGCACATTGCCCCCTACATTTTCAACGCAACAAGAAGGCTAGAAAAAGACTAACGCTCCCTGGTCGCCTTAAACGCAATGTCCGGGTTTTTCTCTTCCTGATAGCCGACATCCCATGCCGAACGGGCGAGGAAAACCAGATTGCCGTCGCGGTCTTTGGCCA
>CAZAHS010000334.1:0-2009 GCA_964484855.1 uncultured Sphingomonadaceae bacterium
GCCCCCACGCGCCCAATGTCGGGCTTTCCCAATCATCCTCGACAAAGCGGATATCATGCAGCAGCGGGTCAATGCCAATGGCCGCCAGACTGTCCAGATAAAGCTGCTGAATATCAGATGGCGATGGCTTTAATATCACCTGATATTGATAATAATGCTGGAGCCGCATCGGGTTTTCGCCATAGCGGCCATCGGTCGGGCGGCGGCATGGCTGAACAAAGGCGGCATTCCATGGCTCTGGCCCTAAAGCGCGCAATGTGGTCGCGCTGTGAAATGTGCCTGCCCCCATTTCCAGATCATAGGGTTGCAGGATGATGCATCCCTTGCTGGCCCAAAAGCTATGCAATGTCAGGATCATATCCTGAAAGCTAAGCGGTTTATTGTCCGGTATCGGGGAAGTTGGAATAAGGCTGGCCACGTTGCTATCTCTTTTACAGGTCGCACGAATAATATTGTCTGGCGCGGCTTTGGCGGATTGGTGGGCAAGGGTCAAGAATCGATGCCGCTATTTGCCTGTAATCCATGAAGCGCTGAGCCAAAATACGGTAATGACCGCGCTTCGCCATTCACCAATGACCGCCTAGCAAAATGGGCGATGACCATGCCAAATTCGCAGTTTTAAGGGAATAAAACCTGATATTTTGCTATCCTTACCTTTCATAATGTAGTCACATATAGACAAAATGTAATGTGTTATTGACATAGTCAGCGAATCACGTCATAAAGTAATGGAAGGCTGACATAGTGTCAGTGACAAGTTACAGAGAGGCAGTAGGTTATGGCGAAGAAATGCACATATTCGCAAAACGATAAAAAGATGATCTGGGCAATAGCTGGCACCGTGCTGCTGCTGATCGCGGCTGAGAAAACCAATCAGGCGATGCTGCAATGGTATGATCGCGGGCTGGAAACGCTGGCGCTTATCTCAACCGTGACTGGCTAACCTCGCCCTATAACGGGGTTATTTTTCAAAAAAGGATTACATAATGTTAGAGCAGCGCAAATCCCTTAAAAGTCTATTATATGGTAAGAACACCATTCATCTGATGAATTTTTTCTTCACCATCATGTTGGTTGGTGGAGCCGTTATGCTGGTGGATACCAGCTATGAAGAGGTGAAACAGATTGCCCAGACTGCAAACCCGTTGGCAAGCGCAATCACGCTTGTTGTTGCGGTTCCTCTATTAAGTTTCCTGCTCGCAATCGGATCCAATTTAGACCGTCACTGCGCAGAGGATTATTCGTTCCAGCTTATGGCAAATGCCGCAATCGTAGCGCTAGGCACGATGTTATTCTGCAATCTGTTCGCTTCAATTGACCTTATAAGAGATGCAATCGGCCTGCGCGAAATTGTGCGCGAAGACATGGTCGGGATAACCATGATGAGCTGGGCCAGCGCGTATTTCTACTTCCAAAGAAAAGGACTGAAAGGATGAACAAAAATACATTATATTTTCGTTTGATAGACATTGTCTCAATATCCTATTGTGTCCTTATCATATTATGCTTTCTGGACCTTCCGGTTTGGGCCAATTTTTTGGAGATCAGTTTCATGCTCCTAGGGTTTTCAGCACTGATCACCATTGATTTTGCCCGCTATGACGAATTTGCCCTGCAATGCCGCGATCACGCATTTGCTCTCACCGGTCGAACAACTCTAATATTTGGCCCCTTGGTGATGGTTGTACTCATTCCCGTTGGCGCAGGGTTTGTGGATGGGTTCACGGGGGCCGAACCTGGCTCTGCATATGGACGCTTTACGTTTCTGGAACCATTTGAAATTGGATTGGCAATTTGGGTTATTGCATTCAGTATTTACCTTGGCAGTTTCCAATGGGTTCGTTTTCGGGGGAAACCTCAATGAAAAACCGCCTAAAAGTGCTGCGCGCTGAGCGGGATTGGAGCCAGGCCGAATTGGCCGGCCATCTCGACGTATCGCGCCAGGCAGTCAACGCCATTGAAACCGGGAAATATGATCCGTCTTTGCCACTTGCTTTCAAGATTGGACG
>CAZAHS010000335.1:0-2002 GCA_964484855.1 uncultured Sphingomonadaceae bacterium
GCGATAAACCCAAGGTTATTGAAAATTCAGAAGGTGCGCGCACAACGCCATCTATTGTAGCCTTCACCAAAGATGGTGAGCGCCTAATCGGTCAACCGGCAAAGCGTCAGGCTGTGACCAATCCAGATAATACCGTTTTCGCGGTTAAGCGTCTTATCGGTCGCCGGTTTGATGATCCATTGACCAAGAAAGATATGGAGCTTGTTCCCTACACCATCACCAAAGGCGCTAATGGCGATGCTTGGGTAAAGGCAGGCGGCGAGGATTATAGCCCGTCGCAAATTTCTGCTTATACCTTGCAGAAAATGAAGGAAACAGCTGAAGCGTATCTGGGTGAGACTGTCACACAGGCGGTAATCACTGTTCCGGCCTATTTTAACGATGCGCAGCGTCAGGCAACCAAAGATGCAGGTAAAATTGCCGGTCTGGAAGTTTTGCGGATCATTAACGAGCCGACTGCGGCCGCTTTGGCCTATGGTTTGGACAAAAATGACGGCAAAACCATTGCGGTTTATGACCTTGGCGGCGGTACATTTGATATCTCCATCCTAGAAATAGGCGATGGCGTTTTTGAAGTGAAGGCCACTAATGGCGATACCTTCCTTGGCGGCGAAGATTTTGACACCAAAGTTGTGAAGTTTTTGGCTTCAGAATTTGAGAAGGCGGAAGGCATCGACCTTACCAAAGACAAGCTTGCCCTGCAGCGCCTTAAAGAAGCTGCGGAAAAAGCGAAGATCGAGCTGTCTTCTGCGCAAACAACCGAGGTCAATCTGCCGTTTATTACAGCTGACCAAAACGGGCCTAAACATTTGGTGAAAACCATCAGCCGTTCTGACTTAGAGAAAATGGTTGCTGATTTGATTAAGCGTACCCTCGACCCTTGCAAAAAAGCATTGGCTGATGCTGGTGTGTCATCCAGCGAGATTGACGATGTGGTCATGGTGGGCGGTATGACCCGCATGCCCAAAGTGCGTGAAGTTGTGAAAGACTTTTTCGGCAAGGAACCGCATACGGGCGTGAACCCTGATGAAGTGGTTGCCATGGGCGCGGCTATTCAGGCCGGTGTTTTGCAAGGCGACGTTAAAGACGTGCTTTTGCTCGACGTGACGCCATTGTCACTGGGTATTGAGACATTGGGCGGTGTTTTTACCCGCATGATCGACCGTAACACCACTATCCCATCGAAAAAGTCGCAAACCTATTCGACCGCCGATGATAATCAGCAAGCCGTGACCATTAAGGTCTATCAGGGCGAGCGTGAAATGGCGGCGGATAACAAATTGCTTGGCAATTTTGATCTGGTTGGCATTCCGCCTGCACCGCGCGGCGTTCCGCAAATTGAAGTGACCTTTGATATTGACGCAAATGGCATTGTGAATGTCTCTGCGAAAGACAAAGGCACGGGCAAAGAGCAAACCATTAAGATTCAAGCATCCGGCGGTCTGTCCGATGCGGATATTGAGCAAATGGTGCAGGATGCCGAGAAATTTGCCGATGAAGATAAACAGCGCCGTGAAGCTGCGGAAATCAAGAATAATGCGGAAAGTCTGATCCACCAGACCGAAAAGCAGCTTGATGAGCATGGCGATAAGGTTGATGCTGGACTGAAATCTGAGATTGAAGCGGCTGTTGCGGAAACCAAAACGGCTGTTGAATCAGAAGATAATGACGCCATGAAAGCGAAAACCGAGGCGCTAGGCCAAGTGGCCATGAAGCTTGGTCAGGCCATTTATGAGCAAGAGCAAGCCGCAGGCGGCGCTGCGCAGCCTGATGCTGCTGGTGCTGACAGCGATACGGCAAATGACGATGTTGTTGATGCCGAATTCTCCGAAGTGGATGATGAGGACACTAAGGCAGCGGAATAACCCGTTGCAGCTAAATTCGCACATATCGGGCTTTGGCGGCACATTCGCTAGGGCCCGATATCGCAATATGGCATGTCCAGTTTACCGCATGATGCTTCAGGGAATGCACTGATATGGTTGCAGAAACCGACTTTTAT
>CAZAHS010000336.1:0-1995 GCA_964484855.1 uncultured Sphingomonadaceae bacterium
ATGATGCAGAGGCTTTTGCAAGAGCAGCGCATAATATTGCATCGCAAGATCCGCAAATCATGGACACTTTGGGCTATGTTTTGCTGGAGCGTGGTACAGAAAAACAGGAAGCTCTGCGCCTTATTAAGGCTGCGGCCAAAATGTTGCCAGGGCATCGCGGGGTACAGGTCCATCTGGCACAGGCATATCGCGCAAATGGCAATGCCAGTGCTGCACAGCGTATTGAGAAGAAACTGAGCAGCTAGGGTCAGGACCTATTAAATGCGCGGAGCGTGTTAAGGTTTTAACGCAGACAGCTATTGAATCCATCCTGCGGGGTTAAACATAAAAAAGCGATGGCAAAGTGATAGCCGTTCGCTGGACTTGAACGCTGGGTCAAACTATTCACCGGTGCATGCAGACACATTCCAGCGAATCCATCCTTATCATTGATTTTGGCAGTCAGGTCACGCAGCTTATCGCCCGCCGCGTCCGCGAGGCTGGCGTTTACAGCGAAATCGCGCCGTTTAACAGCGCTGCGGAAGCGTTTGCGCGAATGCAGCCCAAAGGCGTTATATTGTCCGGCGGCCCTGCCTCTGTAACAGAGGAAGACGCGCCGGATATTCCCGACATTGTGCTGGATAGCGGGGTACCATTATTCGGCATTTGCTATGGCCAGCAGGCACTCACCAAAAAACTGGGCGGCAATGTTGAGGGCGGCGAAAGCGGCGAATTTGGCCGCGCCTTTCTAGACGTATCGAACGAATGCGCGTTGTTTGACGGCATGTGGCAAGCGGGTGAAAAGCATCAAGTATGGATGAGCCATGGCGACAAGGTCACGGCTTTGGCTCCCGGTTTTTCAGTTGTTGCTACTTCTCAAGGTGCGCCCTTTGCCGTCATCGCTAATGAAGAAAAACGCTATTATGGTATGCAATTCCACCCCGAAGTGGTCCATACGCCCGATGGCGGCAAGCTGATTGCCAATTTTGTGCGCCATATTTGCGGCTGTGCCGGTGACTGGACGATGGCGGAGTTTAAGAAAACCAAAATCGCCGAAATCCGTGAACAAGTGGGCGATAACAAAGTGATTTGTGGGCTATCGGGCGGCGTGGACAGCGCGGTTGCTGCGGTGCTTATCCACGAAGCGATTGGCGATCAACTCACCTGCGTCTTTGTTGACCATGGCCTGATGCGCATGGCAGAGGCCGATCAAGTGGTCAGCCTGTTTCGCGGCAGCTATAATATTCCGCTCGTCCATGTTGAGGCGGAGGAATTGTTTCTGGGCGGCCTGAAAGGCGAGACGGACCCTGAAAAGAAACGCAAATTTATCGGTAAAACCTTTATTGATGTTTTTGAGGATGAAGCCAAAAAAATCGGCGGCGCAGAATTTTTGGCGCAGGGGACTCTCTACCCCGATGTGATTGAAAGCGTGTCCTTTACTGGCGGACCAAGCGTTACCATTAAAAGCCATCACAATGTTGGCGGCTTGCCTGAACGTATGAATATGAAGCTGGTTGAACCGCTGCGTGAATTGTTCAAGGATGAAGTGCGCGATCTGGGCCGGGAGCTTGGCCTGCCGGATATATTTGTCGGCCGCCATCCTTTTCCAGGGCCAGGTCTTGCCATCCGCATTCCCGGCGAAGTGACCAAAGAGCGCTGCGATATATTGCGCAAAGCCGATGCCATCTATCTGGAAGAAATCCGCAATGCCGGATTATATGATGCAATATGGCAGGCTTTTGCTGTCTTGCTGCCGGTAAAAACCGTCGGCGTTATGGGCGATAGCCGCACCTATGACAGTGTCTGCGGCCTACGCGCTGTGACCAGCACCGATGGTATGACCGCTGATGTGTATCCGTTTGACGCGGCGTTTTTAACCAGTACGGCAACGCGTATCGTTAATGAAGTCAAAGGCATTAACCGCGTGGTCTATGATTATACCAGCAAACCGCCCGGCACGATTGAGTGGGAATAGTGGGCTGAGGCATAAAAATATCATGCGGCACTGTGCGTATC
>CAZAHS010000337.1:0-1981 GCA_964484855.1 uncultured Sphingomonadaceae bacterium
TAAAATCTGCTATCCATCACTGGGTGTGCGGGTTCGAGTCCCGCCGTCCGCACCAGCACCTTATCCCCCATTGTTCCCTAAAGCGCGATTTTCCAAAGTGTTGGAGGGCTATACTATCCCTAAATATAAAAACCCCTAATGATTTAGGAAAATCTTGGCGGCGGCGTAAAGGCGGGTTAATGGTCTGATGAAGGGGCGGTGAGAATGCAGCTATTTAATCGCAAAACGATCAAAAGCCATATTGCGCGTGCCGCAAAGCCCGATGACGATAAAATCGCCATATTGCGCGAATGGGCCGCCACCATAAATGACCGGTCAATTGAAACGCAAAAAGAAACCGCGCTGCATGGCAATTTCAAACAGAAAATCATCTGTGACGTTTTGGGATATGCGGATTTTAATGATAGCGGCGCGTGGAGCGTTGATGTTGAAACGCAAATAGGCGCAGGCGCGGTTGATTTGGCGCTGGGGCATTTTTCATCCAGCAAAAAGACGATCATCGCGCCGTTTGAGCTGAAAGGCGCAAAAACCAAAAATCTGGATGCCATCATGCCCGGCCGCGCCAAAAGCCCGGTGCAGCAGGTATGGGAATATGCCAGTGATAATGTCGGCAGCCAATGGGTGCTGGTGTCCAACTATGTTGAAATCCGCCTCTATAGCTATGCCGATGGCAAGCAGTTTTTTGAAAGTTTTGACCTTAAAAAACTGCACGAACCGGATGAATATCAACGCTTCATGCTTTTATTATCGGCAAATAATTTGCTGGGCGGGGCAACGCTGGACCTGTTGGCAGAGAGTAAGCGCGAAGACAAAGACATTACCGATGCGCTTTATGATGATTATAAGGTTTTGCGCAGTGATTTGATTGAGGCGGTGCAGCGGGCCAAGCCCGATATTGCGCCGCTGGAGCATATTAGCGCCGCGCAAACCATATTGGACCGCATATTGTTCATCGCCTTTGCCGAAGATAATGGCCTGCTGCCCGATAATATTATTGTAAGCGCGTATGAAACGCAAAATGCCTTTGCCAAGGTGCAGGTTTGGCAGAATTTTCTGGGCCTGTTTAGCGCGATTGATGAAGGCAATGCCGCGCTGAACATTCCCAAATATAATGGCGGATTGTTTAAGCGTGACCCTATCATCCGCGATATCATCATCCCCGATCATATTTGTGAGGGGTTTAAGCGGCTCGCTGAATATGATTTTGCCTCTGAAATATCGGTCACGGTTTTGGGCCATATTTTTGAACAATCCATTGCCGATGTTGAGCAGTTACAGGCGGTTGCTCTGGGCGAGGCGGAGCCGGAAAAAAAGACCAGCGGCACCAGCGGACGGCGTAAGCGTGATGGCGTTGTCTATACGCCGGATTATGTGGCGCGCTTCATTGTTGAGCAGACTTTGGGCGTGCATGCGCATGAGATACGCGATGCCCTGTTTGCGGCGCACACCAAAAAGGGCGTGCATATTGATGATGAAGAGATTGCATGGAAAAACAAAGGCGCAGAGACGGATTTTTGGCGCGCCTATCGCACCGCATTAACCCGGTTACGCATTGTTGATCCGGCCTGCGGTTCGGGCGTGTTCCTTATCATGGCTTTTGATTGGATGAAGGCGGAATTGGACCTGTGCAATATGCGCCTGTTTGATTTGGGCGAGGCGCGGCTGGGCGACCCGGATAGCGAGATTTTGACGGGCAATCTGTTCGGCGTGGATGTGAACAGCGAGAGCGTGGAGATTGCCAAATTAAGCCTGTGGGTGAAAACCGCGCGGCGCGGCAAGATATTGGATAGCCTGGATAAGAATATCATGGTCGGCGATAGCCTGATTGAGGATAGCAACTATGCCTATCGCCAACATGGCTTTGCGTGGAAAAACGCTTTCCCAAAGATTTTTGCGCAAGGCGGTTTTGATGTTGTGCTGGGCAACCCGCCCTATGTGCGGCAGGAATTGCTGAAAGAATTAAAGCCCTATTTGCAAAACC
>CAZAHS010000338.1:0-1950 GCA_964484855.1 uncultured Sphingomonadaceae bacterium
AAATAATGCGGTTTAATGCAGCAATTTGGGGTGTTGGTATAATGGCTTTGGCTTTGGCAGGCTGTGCCAAAAGAGAGGCGATTAGCGAAGAAGAGCTGCAGCGGCCCGTAGAGGTGGAGCCCGTTGTTCCAGAAGTGATTGACGAAGAGGCTGCACCTGATGCTGGTGATGGCGCTCAAGCTGCAGATGACGCCCCCGAAGCAGACGGCACGCCAGACACCGCAAATGCAGATGGCCCTATATTGGAGCCAGTAACCTTTGCCGAGATTGTGGACGTGGTCCAGCCAGGTTTGGGCTGTTCATTTATAAATGGTGATGATGAATCGCTGCTTTTCGCAACGGGCGAGGATGGACCCAGCAAGCCGATACAGGCGGCGGTAAAAATTGACGGCACCATGGTTCCGTTGATCGGTCGTGGTGGTTATTCCGCGCTAGAAGGCGGCACCACTTTGTCTAGCGAAGCGTTGGAAATATCAATTGACCGTGCAGCGGGTGAGGGCGAGAAAGTCGGTATTGAAACGCTGCAATGGACTGCAACCATGATAGTTTCTCAAGATGAGGGCGGTTCAAAAAGCTATGAAGGGCGCTATAGCTGCGGGGCCTAATCGGCCTTTAGAACCCGCTAATTTTCTGCCTTTTGCGGGTCGCGCACCCCGATCAGACCGATGGTTTTCATGGTCAGCACTTTTTCGTCATTCTGATTATAGACGGTAATAATGCCTTCCATACTGCCCATTTCGGGCCGACTTTTGGAGCGCCGTTTGCTGGTGGTCATGCTTTCACAGCGTAATATATCATCGGGGTAAACCGGTTTTAGCCAACGGATTTCATCAACACCGGGTGAACCTAAACCCGCTTGTGGGTTGGCATGCATATTATCAACCATCATCCGCATGGTCATAGCGCAGCTATGCCAGCCACTGGCCGATATTTTGCCAAAATGGGTCTTGGCTGCGGCCTTATCGCTCAAATGAAATGTCTGCGGGTCATATTTTTGCGCAAAATCCAGAACTTCATCGCGCGTAACGCGGTAGCCGCCGAACATCTGCTTCTGGCCAATAACGACATCTTCAAAATATATCATATCGGCCATGTCTTACCTCTCAAATCATTTCGCTGCGCCTAAGCAGATATTATATTTTTGGGTGCCTAGACGTTAAATTTGAACAGCATTATATCGCCGTCCTGTACAATATAGTCTTTGCCCTCTTGCCGCAATTTTCCTGCATCACGCGCGCCGCTTTCACCGTCTAACGCGACATAATCATCATAGGCAATGGTTTCAGCGCGAATAAAGCCGCGCTCAAAATCGCTATGGATTTCGCCAGCGGCTTGCGGTGCTTTTGCCTCACGCTCCACGGTCCATGCGCGGGTTTCTTTGGGGCCAGCTGTGAAGAATGTTTGCAGGTTTAACAGCGCATAGCCCGCGCGAATGACGCGGGCCAGGCCAGTTTCACTCAGGCCCATTTCTTCTAAGAACATCTGTTTTTCATCCGCGTCCATGCCCACAAGCTCGGACTCGATTGCTGCCGACACGGTCACTGCCTGCGCGCCTTCACTGGCTGCGCGTTCAAACACTTTGGCGCTATATTCATTGCCGTCCGATGCGCTGCCCTCATCAACATTGCAGACATAAAGCACCGGCTTTGATGTCAGCAATTGCGCCTGTGCCAGCATCTTTTCTTCTTCTTCATTGTCCGGTTCGGTCAGGCGCGCTGGCTTGCCCTCGCGCAGCAGGTCGAGCGCTTTGCTCAGCACGGCTGCGCTGGCCTTGGCATCTTTATCGCCAGCATTGGCGCGTTTTTGTAAGGCAGGAACCCGCTTTTCAAGACTTTCCAGATCAGCAAGCAGCAATTCGGTTTCCACCACTTCAGCATCGGCAATCGGGTCAACATGGTTGGAAACATGCTGAATATCATCATCCACAAAACAGCGCAGCACATGCACAAT
>CAZAHS010000339.1:0-1928 GCA_964484855.1 uncultured Sphingomonadaceae bacterium
GACCATCATGAACCCCATGATAATGCGCTGGAAAAAAATGACCTATTTGGCGTTGTCGGTGCTGTACTGAGCATCTCCATGTTTCTTTGGGGTAGCCGCTTATTGCTAGGCGAATGGGCCTTTCCGCCCGCAACATATATCGGCATTGGCGTGATGATATATGGCGCAATTTATACCCTGATCCATGATGGCCTTGTACATCAACGCTATTTCAAATGGGTGCCGAAAAAGGGTTATGCCAAAAGACTAGTGCAAGCACATAAATTGCACCATGCAACCATTGGCAAAGAAGGCGGCGTCAGCTTTGGCTTCATCATTGCCGAAGACCCGGCCAAGCTGAAACAGGAATTGAAACGCCAACGCGAGGAAGGCGTTGCGGTGGTGCGTGATGCGGTTGGCGCAGAAGCCTAGTTTCTTAGGATTTGTATAATTTAAGAGCTACCGCACCTTTGCGCGCATTTGTGAAGCATAAATGGTAAGACCAATCCCTGCCAATATAACCAAACCACCCAGCAGCAATTGACTGGTAAGTTTCTCACCTAATAAAATCACGCCGCCAATCGCTGCAATAGCAGGCACAGAAAGCTGAGCCACACCAGCATTACTGGCGCTGATTTTGGGCAATACGCCATACCAGATTGCATAGCCTATACCCGAAGTAATTGCGCCGGAGACTATGGCTAATTGAAAGCCATACCAGCTAATATTATTGGTAATATTAGCGATGAAAAGAAACAGCAAAACCAGTGGCACAGCGAAAAGGAAATTGCGCGCTGTTACCGCTAATGGATCTACGCTGCCGCGCCCAAGCCAGCTATATACACCCCAGGCAATGCCCGAAACCGCCATCATGCTGGCCGGAATTACCGGCGGCGCAGCCAGCCCGGGCAGCAATAGATAAATCAACCCCGCCATCGCCATAAAAAGGCCAAGCCATTCCAGTGCGCTGGGCCGCGCGCCCTTTATGATGGCAAGGCCCTGCATAGTTATTTGCACCAATGCGAACAATATCAACGCGCCGGTTGCCGCGCTAAGTTCAAGATAGGCCCATGAAAATGCCGCAGCATAAATGAACAGCGCCAGAGGCATAACCCATTGCGCCCAGCCCGCATTTGCTTGCGGCATAGGCCATTTGCGATGGCGCGAAACATAGAGCAGGATAAGGCACAAAGCGCCGGAACCAATTCTAATGGCTGTAAAATTTGCCCAATCAATCGCGCCGCTGGCCAATGCTTCGCGGTTTAGCAGCGAATTGCCCGCAAAAGCCAGTAAGGCCAAGATTAACAGTATAGCCGTGCGCATCTGCCTAACCCTTATACAGGCGATCAGGCTGAGGGGCGAAAGACTATCGGCCCGCCAAGTTCCAGCGATTTTTGATAGGCTGGCCGTGCCTGCATAAGCGCAAGATAGCGCTCAAGCTCAGGATAGGCTGGCATAAGCTGCGCTGCGGTAGCCACTTCTAGCAAATAGCATAAATTAATATCCGCGCCGGTAAGGCCCTCCCCCACCAAAAAGTCACGGCCCTTTAGCGCATCATTGGTATAGGCCAGCAATTTGGTCACCTCGCCCTGCATGAACGGGGTCAGCACATCGCCCAGTCCCCCAAAACGCGGGGCCAGCGCGGTGAGAATGACCGACATACCCATAGTGCCTTCCGCAAAGTGCAGCCATTCCAGATAGCGGGCACGGTCCGGCGAACCTGGTGCGGGGGCCAGCTTGCCCGAAGAATTATCATCGTCAAAACGCTCAATCAGATATTCAATGATTGCGCCCGATTCTACCATGGTTTCGCCATCAATTATAACGGTCGGCGCTTTGGACAGGCTGTGTATTTCGGCCAAGGCAGCAGGCGCACGAAATGTCTGCGCATCACGGCTATGGCGCACCATATCATATTCAATGCCCATCTCTTCGAGCAGCCAGATGAT
>CAZAHS010000340.1:0-1908 GCA_964484855.1 uncultured Sphingomonadaceae bacterium
TGGCAAAAGCTTCTGGCAAAATATCATCCAATGTTTCGCCAGCAGATAATCTGTCGCGGAATTTCTGAGTTTGGCCGACCAGCTCATCCTCGCTCATAGCCTGTAGTTCAGGTTCAAAAGCGTTGATTTTATCAACGATCTTCATCAGTGATTTTACATAACGGTCATTGGCGGAACCGAACATATTTTTGGCGATTTTGCCGAACATGGGCATAGTCCTTCTGGGAAATTTGAAATGGCGGCAGCTTTTATGGCCGCAAATATATGAAAAATTGAGCGCTGCTTAAGCGCTTGAACATGCACTATCGATGAAGATAGCCGCAGCCGAGAACCTATTCGCGGGCGCGGTCCGCGCGGTGAACAGGTGCATGAAAAAGCCGTGATGGCGTATCGGCGATAAGCGTAATATTGGCAACGATGGCCAAGGCAAAATGATGCTGACGGGCAAAATAAAGCGCGGCAGGCGCCAATTGCTCTTGCTGTTCCGCAGCGTAAAGCGCTTGCGCAGCGTCCACAGCAACAGGCGCAGAAATCTGCGCATCCGCATTATGCGGTGCTGTAAGGCCGGTTAGAATGGCGAAAAGATAGATTAAACTGCGCATATATCCTTAAAGCTACATAATTAGCGCAGACACATACGTCTATAGCTATAATAATAAATTAGCAGATGGTAAAAACTTTGCCTTGCGGGGCAATGGCATGTCATCATAACGCTATTGGCGAACAAGTGCTTGCAACTTCCCGCCTCTATTTTTTGGGTCATTATAATGTCAGACAATAACAGCCTTAACCCCTCTCCTCTGGCGCGGCCCTTTCCCGATATGCCGGATATTGATGGCGTTACCATTTGCGTAGCACATGCTGGCTATGCCTATAGCGAGCGGGCGGATCTTACCCTCATGACATTTGATGCAGGCACGGTGGTTGCCGGCGTCACCACCCAAAGCCTGTGCGCATCGCCCGAAATAACTTTATGCAGAAATAATTTACCAGGTGGCACGGCCCGCGCATTGGTGGTGAATGCAGGCAATAGCAACGCCTTTACTGGCGCTACAGGCGCAGCGGCAACGGATATGATTGTCAGCAATGTCAGCGATCATCTGGGCTGCGCGCCGTACGAAATCTTTGTCTCCTCAACCGGTGTAATAGGTGTGCCTTTGCCGATTGATAAAGCGCAAAACGGTTTGCAGGCTGTCTATGGTGCAGATAAGGTTGGCCTTTATGAGGCTGCTCTTGCCATTGGCACAACAGACACTTTCCCTAAAGGCGCAGCCGCCAGCGCAGTGATTGGCGACAAGACAGTAAAATTGGCCGCTATCATCAAAGGCTCCGGCATGATTGCGCCGGATATGGCAACAATGCTGGGATATATAATTACCGATGCAGCAATAAGCGCAGAATTTTTGCAAGCGCTTTTGGATGATTATAATAAGCAGACATTCTCCTGCATCACCGTTGATAGCGATACCTCAACCAGTGATACCGTGCTGGCTTTTGCCACAGGGGCTGCTGGCAATGCACTGCTGACAAGCTTTGATGATAAGGGCGCAGAGGCTTTTGCAGCAGCATTTCACCAGATTTGCCGCGAATTGGCGCAGCTTGTTGTGCGCGATGGCGAAGGGGCCAGCAAATTCATTACCGTAAATATACGCGGCGCTGCGTCAGATGAGAGCGCAAGGCGGATAGGTCTTTCTATAGCCAATTCCCCTTTGGTGAAAACCGCCATTGCCGGTGAAGATGCCAATTGGGGCCGCGTCGTAATGGCGGTCGGAAAAGCTGGTGAAGCGGCGGATCGCGATCTATTATCCATCGGATTTGGCGGCACATTGGTGGCGCAAAATGGCATGGTTACGCCTGATTATGATGAAAGCGTGGTTGATGCGCATTTGAAAGGCAGCGAGATTGATA
>CAZAHS010000341.1:0-1903 GCA_964484855.1 uncultured Sphingomonadaceae bacterium
TGGTTGCTATGCAGGAATTTGAGGACGCCAAAGACAAGGTGATGATGGGCAGCGAGCGCAAGTCCATGGTCATGACCGAGGACGAGAAGAAAATGACCGCTTATCATGAAGCTGGTCACGCTATCGTTGCTGTTCATGAGCCTGCATCCGACCCGATCCATAAGGCAACCATCATTCCGCGTGGCCGCGCTTTGGGTATGGTGATGCGCCTGCCGGAGCGGGACAGCTATAGCTATCACCGCGACAAAATGTATGCCAATCTGTCTGTCTCTATGGGCGGGCGCGTGGCGGAAGAAATCATCTTCGGCTATGATAAAGTGTCTTCCGGTGCCAGCGGTGATATTCAATATGCCACCAGCCTGGCCCGCGACATGGTCACCAAATGGGGCATGTCTGATGAGCTTGGCCCTGTGCAATATGAAGAGCAGGGCGAGGGATATCTGGGCATGGGCCAGACTCAGCGCACCATGATGTCTGGCGAAACATCAAAAGCGATTGATAAAGAAATCCGCCGCATTATCGACTCCGGCTATGACAAAGCGAAACAGGTTCTGAGTGATAATGAAGACCAGTTGCACGCTCTTGCTCAGGCTTTGCTGGAATATGAAACGCTGACCGGTCAAGAGATTAAGCAACTGCTTGAAAATGGCAAGATTGAGCGTGATGATGGCAATAGCGATAGCGGCAAACCCAATGCTGTCTTGCCCGGTGTAGGAACATCTATTCCAAAATCCGGTAAGCGCAAAACGCCTTTTGGTTCACCAAATCCAGAAGGTGCGTGATAGCAATTCGCGCAACCTGAATAGGGTTTATAATGAAATATTATTGGCCCCCTAACCTTTATAATATGAGGTTAGGGGGCCATTTTTTTGCGTAAGATCCTGCTGCAATATTTCCAGTTAGGCTAATAAACGAGGGTCTGACCCTAGCTTATAGAAATAGCGCGGCCATCTAATGTAGAGACACAAAAAGGCCCCTGAAAAACAGGAGCCTTATTGTAGCTTCTAAGCTGCTTATTGAGAGCGATTAGCCCTCAAAATCTGTGCTGATGGACGTTGTGCGGGTTGGCGCGGATGCTGTGAGGCGCAGCGCTTCGGCGGATTTGCTGAGTGAGCCAACTTCATCCGGCACATCATCATCATCCATCTGTACTTTTTGCAGCGACTGGACCAGACCTTCCGCCAGATCGTCCGGCTTGATGGTGACCTCTGCGATTTCACGCAATGCAACAACAGGGTTTTTATCACGGTCACGATCAATGGTCAGCTCTGCGCCGCCGGAAATTTCACGCGCACGCTGTGCGGCCAGCAACACCAGATCAAAACGGTTTGTGACTTTATCAACGCAATCTTCAACTGTAACGCGCGCCATGGCGAGAACCCTTTATAAAATGTCTTTGAGAAGTGGTTAGATAGACGCAGGCATATGCTAGAGTCAAGAAAATCCGATAAGCTATTGTTATATAATATTAATCTTTTTCCGGCTTCCAACCCCAGAATAATTTACAGGGCAATATATTCCATAATTCAAAACCGGCATCAATTTTGGGGAAGTGCGGGGCCATGAAATCACGGCAGGCGGCGCTAAATTGATAAACCAGAAATGCGCCGCCCGGGCGAACCGCGCGGCCCGTTGCTGCGGCTATCTCCTCGCCCAATCCGTCAGGCAGGGTAGAGAAAGGCAGGCCGGACAAGATATAATCGGCATGTTCAAAGCCCAAAGCAGCAATAATCTCTTCCACATCGGCGGCAGAACCATGCACCGCGTGAAAGCGGCTATCGCCCATTGCGCTTTCCAGATAATCGATAAAATCCTTATTGGTATCAATAACGATCAACGTGCCGTCGCGCGGCAATTTATCAAGAATGGGGCGGCAAAATGTGCCAACACCCGGGCCATATTC
>CAZAHS010000342.1:0-1903 GCA_964484855.1 uncultured Sphingomonadaceae bacterium
ATGAAGGGCGGCATATGGGCGTGATCGGCCTTATATCCTGATGGATAATATGGGGCGGCGTTTGGCTCAATTATCATAAAAGACAAGTTTCATAAAAGGCGAGAAGGGAAAAAGGAAAGAAGAGAAATTAATTGCTGTAAGCAATTGGGCTTTTCCTTAAGTCCTAAGCCCTGACCGCAAGAATCCGGCCTTTTATACTCTTTCCCTTTTTCCTTTTATGAAACCACTTGGCCAGCACCAAATAGCATATCCGGGCAATCCCTTTATCAATCAGCACTAACACCGCGCCAATTTCGCGCTATAGCAGTGCGTGATGACCAATAACCCGCAAACCAATTCCCCCTATAATAGTGGCCGCAGCCGCGCCGAGAATATTGGGCTGGTTGCGGGGCCTCTTGCTTTTGCGCTGACCCTATTACTGCCTGCGCCTGCGCAAATGGCCGCGCCAGCTTGGGCGATATCGGGGCTGACCCTATGGATGGCGATCTGGTGGATGACACAGGCTGTTCCGCTTACCGTTACGGCGCTGCTGCCCTTCGTCACCGTGCCGCTGGTCGGGGTGATGGATGTGAACGCCATTGCATCAAAATATTATTCGCCGATATTGTTTTTGATCTTGGGCGGGGCGTTTCTGGCGCTGGCGATTGAGCGCACCGGCCTGCACCGGCGGTTGGCGCTGGCGATTATCAGCCGCGCCAAAACCAAAAATGCCAGCGCGGGCAGTGGGCGGTTGCTGCTGGCTTTCATGATCGCCACCGCGATATTGTCGATGCTGATCTCCAACACCTCCACCACGCTCATCATGGTGCCGATTGCGGTGGCCGTATTGGCCGCAGGCGGAGTGAAGCCCGGCGAGACACAGGGTTTTGCCGGGGCCTTGCTGATGGGCATTGCCTTTGCTGCATCCATTGGCGGGCTGGGCACCTTGGTTGGCTCCCCCACCAATGCCATTGCGGCGGGATTGATCGCTGAAACGCTGAACGAGCAAATCAGCTTTGTGCGCTGGGCGGCTTATGGCTTGCCAGTGGTGATTTTGGGCGTGCCGGTATGCGCGATGATATTAGCGCGGGTGCAGCGGCTATCTGCTAGCAACTTTGATGTCGCCGCTGCGCAATCCTCTATCGGCGGCAGCGGCGCAATGAGTTTGCCGGAAAAACGCCTTATGCCCGTCATCATATTGGTGGTCGGCGGCTGGCTGCTCTTGCCGCTCATCAAACCCTATTTTCCAGACAAGGCCCTGCATGATGGCAGCGTGGCGATTATCGGCGGCATCTTGCTGTTCATCCTGCCCGATGGCACGGGGCGGCCCTTGCTGGAGTGGAAAGAGGCCGACCGCGCGCCATGGGGCGTTATCATGATGTTTGGCGGCGGGCTGGCTTTGGCAGCGGCGATTATCAGCTCCGGCCTTGCCGATTGGCTGGGCGGCGCATTACAGCCTTTAAACGCGGTGCCGCTGATTATCGTCGCGGTGGCACTGGTCGCGCTGGTGATTTTGGTCACCGAATTTGCCAGCAATGTCGCCACCGCCAGCGGCATAATGCCCGTTGTGGCCAGCCTGATTTTGGCGATGGGTGTGGACCCTATGCTGCTGGCTATGCCCGCTGCATTGGCGGCAAGCTGGGGCTTTATGCTGCCCAGCGGCACCGGCCCCAATGCCATCGCCTGGTCCAGCAACCATATCGCCCTGCCCAAAATGCTAAAGGCGGGGTTTTTGCTTGATCTGGCAGGCATCCCGCTCATGGTCGGCGCGGTGTGGCTGGTGGCGATGCTGGGGGTTTAGAGTTTGCGCGTTAGGTAAAAAGTCCAGCCTAAAATCACTAAAGTTAGCCAGACCATAGCAAATGCAAAGGCGCGCATCGCAGAGTCAATCGGGTTAATTGTGTGAAGTGGATGTCCATAATCC
>CAZAHS010000343.1:0-1889 GCA_964484855.1 uncultured Sphingomonadaceae bacterium
CCAACGCGGCTGAACACGCGGTCCACCAGCCCGATAATGGCGCGCTTTGCCGGCACAAATGCGCCTGCTTGCGCCAGAATGATAATCAGCGCATTTTGCCGCAAAAATGTTGATTTACCGCCCATATTAGGGCCGGAAATCAGCCATATACGGTCCTGCGGTGAGAGCGCGCAATCATTGGCGATAAAGCTTTGCTTTTCTTTGGTCAGTGCCGCCTCAACCACCGGATGGCGGCCTGCTTCTATCAACAATATATTATCATCGGTCAGCTCTGGTTGAACCCAGCCATTATCCGCTGCGCACAGGGCATGTGATAACGCAACATCCATCCGTGCCAATGTGTCGGCGGTCGCTGCAATAGCATTAGCGCGCGCTGTTACAGCGGCGACCAGTTCCTCAAAATGTGCATCTTCTGCCAGCAAAGCGCGGCTGCCAGCCTCTGTTATGCGCAATGCTTCCTCATGCAATGCGCTGGCGTTAAAACGCACAGCATTGGCCAGCGTCTGGCGGTGGGTGAAGCCGCTTTCCTGCGCCATTAGACTATCGGCATGGCGCGGCGGCACTTCAATAAAATAGCCCAGCACGGCATTATGCTTGATCTTTAGCGCCGATATGCCGGTGTCACCGCGATATTTCTGTTCCAATGCGGCAATGGCGCTGCGGGCATTTTTTGATGTTTCGCGCAAATCATCCAGCGCTTCATCATATTCAGGCGCGATATAGCCGCCCTTGCCGCGCTCGGTTGGCGGGGTTTCTACCAAAGCGCGGAACAACAGATCAACCATCTCGCCATGGCCGTCCAGCATGGGCAGCAATTGCTGAACCAGTCCGGGCAATTGCGGCATTTCAGATAGCCGCGAGCGCACATTGCGTGCCTCTTCCAGCCCGTCACGCACTTGACCCAGATCGCGCGGACTGCCGCGCCCGGCAACGATGCGGCCCAAAGCACGGCCAATATCGGGAATGGCTTTTAATGCCTCCACCATATGTTCGCGCAGCAGCGCATCATCAAATAGCCAGCGCACCATATCATGGCGGCGGATTATGGCATGGCGGTCATATAGCGGGGATGCCAGATCCTGCGCCAACATGCGCGCCCCTGCGCCGGTGACTGTGCGGTCAATCGCGCCAAGCAGGCTGAGCGCCCGCCCGCCCTGCGTGCCGCCACCCTGTATATTGCGCGTAATCTCTAGGCTCTCTCGCGTCGCCGCATCCATGGCCAGAAAGCGGCTATTATCATGGCGTAGCGGCGCTTGTAAAAAGCCAATCTGGCCGCGCCCGACATGGCGCAAATAGCCGATAAGTCCCGCTGCTGCTGATAACTCGCTACGATGAAATGGCGCGGTATCGATAGCAAATTGCGCGTGCAGCAGCGCCGCGCCATTTTCGCTGTCAAAATCTTCAGCGCTTAAAACTTCCCATCCGGCCAACGGCTCCTCTATTGCCGGTGATGCGATAATCTCCCCTGGTTCCAACCGTGCCAGCTCTGCGGATAGGCGGTCTTTATCAATGCGCATCAGGGCAAATTGGCCGGTTGAAATATCGGCGCTGGCCAGCGCATATTCGCCGCGCACACAGCCAATGGCGACCAACAAATTATTGGTCCGCGCATCAAGCAGATTTTCCTCAGTCAATGTGCCTGCGGTAACAAAGCGGACAATATCGCGCGCCACCAGTGATTTTGATCCCCGCGCTTTTGCCTCGGCGGGGGTTTCGGTTTGCTCAGCAATTGCCACCTTATGGCCTGCGCGGATGAGCCGCGCCAAATATGCCTCTGCAGCATGAACCGGCACCCCGCACATGGGCACGGGCGCGCCCAAATGCTCCCCGCGGCTGGTCAGCAGGCAAGCATTGATAACGCCCGCCGCTGTAATAATCGCGGTGCCGTG
>CAZAHS010000344.1:0-1876 GCA_964484855.1 uncultured Sphingomonadaceae bacterium
CTTTCACCCCGAATTCACCTATTTGCCGCGCAAATTCAAAATCGCGGTTATCGCATCTGATGAAGACCGCGCCGCCATGCGTCTGCATGATATCGGCATCCAGCTTGTCCATAATGATGCGGGCGAACTGGGCGCGAAATTCTTTGTCGGCGGCGGTATGGGCCGCACGCCGATGATTGCGCCGGAAATCCGTGATTTTGTGCCTGCTGATGAACTCATCCATTATGCAGAGGCATGTTTGCGCGTTTACAACCGCTATGGCCGCCGCGACAATAAATATAAGGCGCGGATCAAAATTCTGGTCCATGATATCGGCAAGGATGAATATCGCGCCCAAGTCGAAGAAGAATTTGCCCATATGAAAACATTGGGCCTGAACCCGCCAGTTGACGAGCTGGAGCGGATCAGTGCCTTTTTTACCGATCCTGATTTTGATGCAGATGCGCCAGATGATATTGATATGTCCGACCCTGATTTTCGCATCTGGGTGGAGCAAAACACCCATGCGCATAAACAATCCGGCTATGCCATTGCCAATATCAGCCTGAAACCAACGGGCGGAATTCCGGGCGATGCCAGTTCTGACCAAATTGACCTGATGGCCGATTTGGCCGCGCAATATAGCTTTGATGAGCTGCGCGTGACCCACACGCAAAATATCGTGCTGCCTCATGTTAAAAAATCAGATCTTTATGCGCTGTGGCAAAAGCTGGATGCGGCGGGGCTGGCCCCTGCAAATCTGGACCTGATTAGCGATATGATTGCTTGCCCAGGCCTTGATTATTGCAGTCTGGCCAATGCGCGTTCCATTCCATTGGCGCAGAAAATCTCCAACCGTTTTGCCGCGATTGAACGCCAGAAAGATTTGGGCGAGTTAAAGCTGAAAATTTCCGGCTGTATCAATGCCTGCGGCCATCATCATGCCGGACATATCGGTATATTGGGCGTCGATAAAAAGGGCTTGGAAAATTTCCAGCTTTCGCTTGGCGGTTCAGCGGCAGAGGATGTTAGCCTTGCCAAAATTACTGGCCCGGGATTTGATGAAGATGGCGTGGTCGATGCGGTGGAAACCGTGACCAACCTCTATCTTGATAAACGTGAGGATGGCGAGCGCTTTATCGATACCTATCGCCGCATTGGCATGGCCCCTTTTAAGGAGGCGCTTTATGACTGATAAAACCGTTCGCCCTGAGCTTGTTAAAACCGTTCGCCCTGAGCTTGTCGAAGGGCTGTATTTGTCTCAAATCATTAAAAAGCAGGGCCTCGACACGCTCAGCCCAAACGGAGGGTTATTGTAATGACTGATCCGCAATTTCGTTTTCGTGACGATGCGCCTTGCACTGACAATATTGCCAGCTTTGCCGATTTTGGCGGTGCCAGTAACGCAACGGCTGTGCGCATTCAACCGGGCGATGATGCCCGCGCTTTATTGCCGCATCTTAGCCAGCTTGCATTGATAGACATCACCTTCCCCGCCTTTGGCGATGGGCGCGGCTATTCCTCTGCGCGGATTTTGCGAGAGGCTGGTTATAAAGGCGAACTGCGCGCCAGCGGTGATGTGCTGATTGACCAGCTAAGCCATATGCGCCGCTGCGGATTTGATGCGCTTGCGCCGGATGCCCCATTGGATGAAACCGCTGCGCATAAGGCATTGGCGACATGGGATGATGTCTATCAAAAAACTGTCGATGGCCGCACGCCCATCTGGGCCAAACGGCATGGGTAAAGCTGCACCCTCACCCACATCTGCCCCCACATCTGCAACCGGCCGCGTCATAGACAAAATCGACATTGGGCCGCGCTTTAATGAGAGCGATGCCGTGCGGCTTAACCGGCTGTTTCGCGGCAGTGAGACGCTGGAAATGCTGCGCTCTGT
>CAZAHS010000345.1:0-1866 GCA_964484855.1 uncultured Sphingomonadaceae bacterium
GTTTGGAAGATGGTTCTATCCATCGCTTCCGCAGCCATGCCGTGACATTGGCAACGGGCGGCTCCGGCCGCTGTTATTATAGCGCAACCTCTGCGCATAGCTGCACGGGAGATGGCGGCGGCATGGTGCTGCGCGCTGGATTGCCGTTGCAGGATATGGAATTTGTGCAATTCCACCCGACCGGCATTTATGGCGCAGGCGTGTTGATTACAGAGGGTGCGCGCGGTGAGGGCGGTTATCTCACCAATTCGGAAGGCGAGCGCTTTATGGAGCGCTATGCGCCATCGGCCAAGGATTTGGCGAGCCGCGATGTTGTATCGCGCTGCATGGCGACCGAGATCCGTGAAGGGCGCGGCGTGGGTAAAGAGGGTGACCATATTTTCCTGCATCTTGACCATATTGATTCCGATGTATTGGCGCGGCGTTTGCCGGGCATTACCGAAACTGGCAAGATTTTTGCTGGCGTAGATTTAACCCGTGAAGCATTGCCCGTTGTGCCGACAGTACATTATAATATGGGCGGTATTCCATGTAACTATCATGGGGAGGTCATTGACCCAAGCGCGGACAATCCTGACCATATTGTGCCGGGTTTGTTTGCTGTGGGAGAGGCGGCTTGCGTTTCTGTCCATGGGGCAAACCGGCTTGGCTCAAACTCGCTAATTGACTTGGTGGTCTTTGGCCGTGCAACCGGCCATAGGCTAGCCGCGACGATTAAACCGGGCACGAGCCATAAGCCATTGCCAGCGGATTCTGCTGATATGTCGCTGGAGCGGCTGGACCATTTCCGCCATGCAAAGGGCAGCCTGCCCACCGCAGCAATCCGCACAGAGATGCAGAAAACCATGCAAAAACACTGCGCCGTTTTCCGCGATAATGAATTACTGTCTAAAGGGCAGATAGCGATGGCTGAGGTCAGCCAAAAACTGACTGATGTGGGTATTATCGACCGTTCGCTGATATGGAATACCGATCTGATCGAGACAATGGAACTGGACAATTTGATGGCGCAGGCCGTCTGCACCATGGAAAGCGCCGCCAACCGCAAAGAAAGCCGCGGCGCGCATATGCACGAAGATTATAGCGACCGCGACGATGAAAACTGGATGAAGCACACCGTCATCACCCATGAAGGCTGGGGCGGAAAAAGCGGCAAAACCGAAATTGGCTATCGCCCGGTGCATGAATATACTTTGTCGGACGAGGCAAAATATATCGAACCCAAAGCGCGGGTTTATTGATTGAGGAGGGCGGAAAGTGCGGCATATTTTTTGGAAATTCATCCCTGCCGCTCTTTTTTTCTTTTCGGTTTCTATACTTTCTTATCCTGCCATGGCGGATTCATGGCCACCACCCAGGCAAGAAACAGTTTACTCGCCTGACGGAAATACAAGATTAGTCATTACGCCCAGAGACTTTGATGATGCTCTTTCCTATTATGAGGATAAGGTTGCCAATAAAGACAATCCTGGCCTGCCAGAGAAAAGTCGCCGCAAAGAACCCTTTGCGATAATTGAAACCAAGGGCAAAGATGGCATTTGGTCTTTGCAGTGGCAGGCACCTTTAGCGAATGAAATATCACCCGCATCAGCCGCTATATCCAATGATGGCAAGCATTTTGTCACTTTTGATAATTGGGGATCTATAGGCTATGGCGATGATGTGATCGCGGTTTATAGCAAAGAAAAACAACTACTTAGGACGTATTCTCTAGAAGAATTACTTCCAGATTTTTATTCCCGTGCATTTTACACGACCATTAGCTCGCGCTATTGGCGGCAGGATGACGTAGCCATTGATGATGAAGGATTTAACCTTAACATTACAATTCCTGAACGCGGTACAGAGCTTTTTCAGTATGATAAA
>CAZAHS010000346.1:0-1855 GCA_964484855.1 uncultured Sphingomonadaceae bacterium
CAAAGGAAACGCCCATGCCCTTTTGGTTGGCAGAGCGCCGATATGGCCAGGATAGTGATATTATCCAGCGTTTTGATCCGCGCTTTTGGACTGTCAATTTTGCGCGCCCCATGATGGCATCGGTTATTACGCAAGGTGTGGACGCTCTGCGTGTGGATGCCGTCTTTTATGATGATGCTGCGCTGGCCGGCCTGATCTGGGAAAGTAAGGATGATCTGGATCACCCCTTGCTGGCCTATGATACTGACCGCGATTATAGCCAAACCAGCCTGAGTTTCCGTTGGCGTTCTGAGGGTATTATGCCGCTTAATGCGGTAAATGGGCCGACCCTGACTATAGAGGGCCGCGATGCCAATGGCGTAGCGAAAAGCTGGTTTGTACGGTTATGGAATTATGCGCAAGGCAGCCCTGATGATGCACAGATAATGCTCGATTTTTCGGCGTTAGATGGCGGCTTTCTGCTGCCCGCAGAGGCTGATCGTGTCTATCCATATGATATAGACCGCATGTTTATATCGCTGGTACCGCCAGAATTTTCCGGCATGGGCACTGCGTTCGATACAGGTCATGAGGGCTGGGCAGAGATGAGCGATATTGTTTGTTCGGGTGAGCGGGCAATGCTGACAATCGGTGATGTTATATTGCCGCAAACCGGTCTGTGCATGGCCACCGCTTATGATGACAGTTTTAATCAGACACCAGAGCGGCTGCTGCGTGCTATCGGGCATCTGGGCTATGGGGAGACGATCAACCATTATGTCGGCATGAGCCATTATTTTGAGCTTGCGCCTTTGGGCGAGCGCTTTTTTGTGACGTTGACAGAGCATGCGCTGAACCGCCCATGCCGCCAATGGCATAAAGATTTTGCGCAGCGCGCTGCGTCAGGCGGGTATGAGCTGATTTTCTCTTTATCTTATGAACTGTTTGATGCCCATTGCTGGAATGACTGGAAGCAAAGAGCGGAAAATGGCGACCCCGCGCTAACCGGCTGGGTGCCGCCCTCGGCTTTGCTTAGCCCTGTGCATCAAGGGGCAATGGATTATCTTAAAGCTGTGGGCTGTGAATTTGCCGCGATATTGCGCGATAATGGCTTGCCCGTGCGCTTCCAAATTGGAGAGCCATGGTGGTGGGTAACATTTGACGGGCGGATATGCCTTTATGATGATGCCGCGCGCGCGGCCTTTGGCGACCTGCTGACCTCAATTGATACAATATTCCAGCCTATGGACGATGCGCAGACTGCCTTGCTGGACCGTGCAGGCGAATTACTGGCAGCATCAACATCCGCTTTGGGCCAGGCAGTGCGCGATCATATGGTCGGGGCGGCGGTAGAGCTGAGCATATTAATATATTTACCGACTATTGCTGACCCTAATGCGCCGGATGTGCTGCGCGCCAATATTCCTACGGGCTGGGCGCGTCCGGCTTTTGATGTGCTGCAATTAGAGGATTATGATTGGGCTGTGGCGCGGCAAACCGGTGCGCGCAAAAGGGCGCTGTCTTTGGTGGCAGAGCGGCTGGGCTATCCGCTGCATGAACAGCATTATTTTGCCGGCTTTGTGCTGCGTCCAGAAGATCGCGGCGAATGGCGCCCGATTGTTGAGGCCGCAGAGGAAGCGCGCGAGCGCATGATCCCAACCATATTTTTCTGGGCATTACCGCAAGTTACGCGTGATGGCCTGACCTATTTTCCCGAAACAGAAGCAGAAGCAGGAGAACTGGCCATGCAGGCTTTTGATGATGTGCGCTTTCCTTTGGCGCTTAGCCAGGAAGTGCTGGCCGAAGCGCAATTTTCCACGCAGATTTTGGTCACAACCGGCGGGCATGAACGGCGCAATAGCCGCTGGAGCGATGC
>CAZAHS010000347.1:0-1840 GCA_964484855.1 uncultured Sphingomonadaceae bacterium
CATTATTGCTGCGCCCGACATTGATGCGGAACCAATGTGCATCATCAAACCCATCGCGGTGCGTTTCTTTTGTCCGCTCGCGCTTGCCATCATCCAGCATATCCTCTGCCGCTGGCATTTTGGCGCGGTGCGTCGCCACCAAAGAGGCCGCAATATTTTCCGGCGTCATTGTCTCTAGCAATTTGGCCCCCAATGCCAAATCCGCCTCGTCCAGTTCAACCGGCTTCAGCAGTTTTTCCAGCAACCGGTCATGGTCTTTGGCTTTAATCTCATCTGCTGTTGGCACGCCAATCCATTCGGCATTAATCTTTGCGCCGCGCAACATAGACTCGACTCGTTTACGCCGCTGATAAGGCACAACCAATACAGCCGTACCTTTTTTGCCTGCGCGGCCTGTGCGGCCTGAACGGTGCTGCAATGCTTCTGCGTCGCGCGGAATTTCAACATGCACAACCAATGTCACACTGGGCAAATCAATGCCGCGCGCGGCCACATCAGTCGCCACACAAATACGCGCGCGCCTATCGCGCAATGCTTGCAGCGCGTGATTGCGCTCTTGCTGGCTATGCTCACCAGATAGCGCAACCGCGTTAAAGCCGCGATTGGTCAGCTTGGCATGCAGATGGCGCACACGTTCGCGTGTTGCGCAGAACAAAATCGCAGTGTCTGGTTCATGCAGGCGCAGCAGATTAACGACAGCGCTTTCTGTATCTGGCGGGGCCACTGTAACGGCTTGATAAGCAATATCGCCATGGCCGCGGTCCTGCGCCACCGTGGTAATGCGCAGGGCATCACGCTGATACCGCTTGGCCAGCGATACAATCTGTTTGGGCATGGTGGCAGAGAACATCAATGTCCGGCGTTCTTCGGGGCTGGCATTGAGTATTTCTTCCAGCTCTTCGCGAAAGCCCATGTCCAGCATTTCGTCTGCTTCATCCAGCACCGCAACTTTTAGCGCCGAAAGGTCGAGCGCGCCGCGCTCCAAATGGTCGCGCAAACGCCCCGGTGTCCCCACTACAATTTGCGCCCCGTTTTTCAGGTTGCGCCGTTCCTTGCTGGCATCCATGCCGCCAACACAGGTGGCGATACGGGTATGCGCGCCGGCATAAAGCCATTGCAATTCACGGCTGACCTGCAATGCCAATTCGCGCGTTGGTGCAATGATAAGCGCCGCAGGCGTTTGCGCCAGACTAACCAACCCGCCATCCAATATTTGCGGAGACATAGCCAGACCAAAGGCAACCGTCTTGCCAGAGCCGGTTTGCGCTGAGACGATAAGATCGCGCTCTGCGGCTTCATCTTCTATAACGGCGGTCTGAACAGGGGTAAGCGTGGTATATTCACGCGCAGCTAGCGCCTCGCTAAGCAAAGCGGGGATATTCTCTAATGACATTATTTTTCCTTGAATGATTGCGCCCCATGCGCCTTCCCATGGCAAATGTCTATTGCCGACTGCGCTTTGACAGGGCTAATGCAATAAAAAACGCCATATTGTCCCATGATAGGACTTGAGGATCAGGAGCTACACCCAAATGAAAAGCCGCGCCGCCATCGCTTTTGAAGCCAAACAACCGCTGGAAATTGTAGAAATTGATCTGGAAGGACCAAAGGCTGGAGAGGTGCTGGTCGAAATTATGGCCACGGGCATTTGCCACACTGACGCCTATACGCTTGACGGACTGGACAGCGAAGGCAAATTCCCCAGCATATTGGGCCATGAAGGCGCAGGCATTGTGCGCGAGGTTGGCGCAGGCGTCACCTCTGTTGCGCCGGACGATCATGTCATCCCGCTCTACACGCCTGAATGCCGCCAGTGCAAAAGCTGCCTGTCCGGCAAGAC
>CAZAHS010000348.1:0-1835 GCA_964484855.1 uncultured Sphingomonadaceae bacterium
CCGCGCTAACCGGCGAAATAGACCGCGCGGAAATGATTAGCGATGATGATGTTTAGGAAGTTATTCGTCCTGCACCTGACAGGCGTACTTCGACAAGCTCAGCACTAACGGTGTGTTTCAATAGCGCTATCAATATCACAAATTTGGGTGAATAGGTTGAGCCAATATGGCTATATTTTATGGCTGAATGGTAATTACGGCCCCTATCGGCACCAATTGCCAAAGCTGGTCCATCTCGGCATCGCTGAGAGCTATGCAGCCATCTGTCCAATCAAAAGGCAGGGTGACATCGCCCCAGCCATTCATCTGGCCATGGATGAAAATATCTCCGCCGGGCGATTGGCCGCGTGCCTCTGCAAAAGCGCGGTCTGCGGCATTGGGGTAGCTTATGCCAAGTGATAAATGCGCAATGCTATTGGGGTTGCGCCGGTCAATTGTGTATGTGCCTTCGGGTGTGCGCTCATCGCCTTCAAAGCGTTTATGGCCCATTGGTTGGTCGCCGAAACGGACATTATTATAACGGGCAATAGCTTTGCCGCCTGAATATAATATCAAAGTGCGGTCGCTTTTATCAACCAAAATGCGGTCCGCTACCAAGCCTTTGGCTATGGCTGATGCTGCGCCGCTGCCCGCTTCCTGAACAGGGCTGCTTTGACATGCAGCGATGAGAAATAGACCGCAAAGGGCGAGGCTGCGCAGCATTGTCATTGGCTCTCCTGCGCCTTTGCGATGCGGCTAAAGCCTTTAATGTAGCAAATGCCGGTAACATCGGCGCTGCTGCCCAATGATGCCAATATGCGCACTTCATCGCCGCGGCATAGCCGGCTTCCTGTTGAGCGATAGCTGATCTGGCTTTTATTGTTCAGGGCTTTGCATTCATCGCGAAAATGCACTTTGACATAAGTGTTGGCACGTGTCCGAAATTCCAATTGGCCAGAATCGGGGACGCGGTGATCGCGAATGGCACGGACCAGCAGGCAGCTTTCTGAAGGTTTGACCGCAGCAACGGGCTGATCGACGTCGGCATCAATTTGCGCTTGCTGCACAGGGGCGATAGAACCACGCGCAGAGGCAAATGCAGCCGCGCCGCCACCCAAAATACCAGCCCCTATTAACAATAAGGCCGCAGCTTTAAGCGGCTTATTCTGCGTCTTTATCATCTTTAATTAACTCGACTTCCTGAAAGCGGCCCAGTCCGCACGCGCCGCGCGGTTGCAGGCCAATGCCGCTGCGGTTTAGCACCGTTACAACGTCCGAATTGCACAATTGGTTGATCGATGTGGAATAGCTAATGGCCTGTTCAAAGCCAAGGCCGGGGCAACGGCGCGGCAAATCGCTGCGATAAATCCTGCCGCCGCGCATCTCAAAATCAATGGTGTAATCATCATGCACATTGGTCCGGCGGATATTGCGCAGCGGGATGCAGGAGCGCGCCTCACCAATTGATGTTGCCGCAGGGGCTTTGCTTTCACGCTCTTTCTTGTCCTGCACTTTATCCTTGGCACTGGCCGCGCCGGATAAGGCTGCGCCAGCAAGGGCAGCGCTCAGCAGGACAGAGGGCAAAATATACCGGTAAGGCGCGCGCATGATATTCTCCAGCTTTGTAGTTAGATTGCCAATAAAGGCCCTGACAGCTTAGCGCTTGCTGAATAAGAGGGCGCAATCGCCTTATTTTGCGCCTGTGCTTTTCGTTGCTGGTTTTTTCGTTGCTGACTTTTTGGGTGCTGGCTCTTTTTGTGTAGGCTCGGGCGTCTTTTTCTTAAACCGGCACAGATCCGCAACGGGGCAGCGCCAGCATTCGGGGGTGCGTGCTTTGCAGATATAGCGGCCATGCA
>CAZAHS010000349.1:0-1820 GCA_964484855.1 uncultured Sphingomonadaceae bacterium
GATCAAACAGATCAGAAAACCACTGGCCAACATCTTTCAGCCATTGCGGTGTTTCGTTCATCTCTGGTTCTTTGGGCTTAGGCGGCTCAAATTGAATGCTGTCATCAGCACGAACCGCTTCCCAGGCCTTTTCGGCACTATCTGCCACGGTCAGTCAAATCCCTCGTCCTCATCCTTTAATGGTGATAATGAATATCTGGCTATCAGCAACAGCAAATTACAGCCGGTCCCGTCTTTTACATGCAATAAACATCATCTAATTGGCATTTATGAAATTAGTCCTGACCCGCCTCGCCCTTATATTCACTGCTTGCCTTTCATCAATATGCCTCTCTTCACCGGCTTTTGCATGGGGGGAATATGGTCATAAGAGCACAGCAGATATTGCTGCTGCCAATATCTCGCCGGCATCCGCCAAAATCATTAAAAGGCTATTTGCCAGCGAAAAACTGCTGGGCACACCGCAATGTTCGCTGAAAAATCTACGCGATGCCAGTGTTTGGGCGGATTGTGTGCGCCGTGATCGGCTACGTTGGGGCTATACCGCGCCCTGGCATTATCAGGGGCATGATATCTGCAAACCATGGGAGCCTGATACAGCATGCGCGAATGGCAATTGCGTTAGCGCGCAGGTTGACCGCAATGCTGCCTTGCTTGCCGATAAGACTCTTCCCGACCATGTCCGGCTAGAGGCATTGGCATGGCTGGTTCATTTCACTGGCGATCTTCATATGCCGCTACACTCCGGCAGCCGTGACGATCTGGGAGGCAACCGTATCGCGGCGGCTTATGGTATTGTTGAAGGGCGCATGAACTTACACCGTTTATGGGATGGCCCATTGGCCGAGCGTGCGATCAGCGAAGAGGCCAATATTGCCCGCCGATATAGCGCGGCAATGCGCACAAAAACAGGGGCAGGCAGCGTCGCCGATTGGCAGCGCGAAGCCTTCATTATCGCACGTGATGTCGTTTACCCTAGCGCACAAGAACGCGCAGCCTGTTCCGCGCCTTTGACAGAGGGCGAAAGAGCGATCATCGACAATGATGAAATTGCGCTACAAGCCCCCATCGCCCGCGAACAGGTGCGCAAGGCGGGCCTGCGCATCGCCATATTGATTGATAATGCATTAGCAAGTTAAACGCGTATAACCCGCCTTTCTTCGCGCCCATAAAACTGCTTAAACTGCCAGATAATATTGTCCGGTTTTGATCGGATTATTTCAGCTTCAAATCTGATTAAAGATAGAATGTCTGGTTGATGAACAGTTCATTCCAGAACGGTTCAACGATGGTAAGGCACATTTTATCGTGCGCAATGTGGGAACTATTTTGTAACCACCGCGTATAATATGTCGAAAGGAACTGTTATGGATTTACGTACAAACACAGCACAGCCATTACATTCTTATGGTCAAATGCAGCGCGGATTTCGTCCGCTTTATCATGCAGATACGGTCAATCACTGCCCGGGCTGCGGGCATACCGCTTGGCATATTGGCCGCTCCAGCGCCGAATGTGCGCATTGTGAAACGGCAATACCTTTGGCCCATGCTGCAAGTCAGCCGGAGCGCCCTTTATTTCATGTGACATGCTCCGCGACCGCTATGGCGGCTTAATCACAAATATGGCGCAGGTTTAGGCCCTAAATATCACCAAAATGTTTAAGGGCTGCCTGTGCTATAGGCTCGCCCCATTCCTGAACAAAATGGCCGCCATCGGCGATCATCATGGGGTCAGGGCAACCCTTAATATGCTTATGCAGGCCCAGCATCGCCTCTTTGCCCAGCACAGGGTCTGCCTCACCAATGGCCATAAAACTA
>CAZAHS010000350.1:0-1818 GCA_964484855.1 uncultured Sphingomonadaceae bacterium
CGATGCGGCCCAAAGCACGGCCAATATCGGGAATGGCTTTTAATGCCTCCACCATGCGTTCGCGCAGCAGCGCATCATCAAATAGCCAGCGCACCATATCATGGCGGCGGCCAATGGCATGGCGATCATATAAGGGGGATGCCAGATCCTGCGCCAACATGCGCGCCCCTGCGCCCGTTACCGTGCAATCAATCGCACCCAGCAGGCTGAGTGCGCGGGTGCCCTTGCCTCCCGTAAATTGCGTGCTGCGCGTAATTTCCAGGCTTTCGCGTGTGGCTGCATCCATGGCCAGAAAGCGGCTATTGTCATGGCGCTGCGGTGCTTGCAAAAAGCCTGTGCGGCCCCGTCCGACATGGCGCAGATAGTTGATAAGGCCCGCTGCCGCAGACAATTCACTGCGATGATAGGGCGCGGTGTCTATGCCAAATTGCGCATGCAGCAGGGCCGCGCCGCTTTCGCTGTCAAAATCATCAGCGGCCAAAATCTCCCAAGATGATGCGGCATTTTCGATGGACGGCGCAGCGACAATCTCTCCCGGCTCCAGCCGCGCCAGCTCTGCGGATAAGCGGCTTTTATCAAGGCGCATCAGGGCAAATTGGCCGGTTGAGATATCCGCGCTGGCCAGCGCATATTCACCGCGCACATGGCCAATGGCGACCAGCAAATTATTGGCCCGCGCATCCAGCAATGTTTCCTCGGTCAGGGTGCCAGCGGTTACAAAGCGCACAATATCACGCGCCACAAGTGATTTTGACCCGCGTGCCTTTGCCTCGGCTGGCGTTTCTGTTTGCTCGGCAATCGCCACCTTATGGCCTGCGCGGATGAGCCGCGCCAAATAGGCTTCTGCGGCATGAACCGGTACCCCGCACATGGGCACAGGCGCGCCCAAATGCTCCCCGCGGCTGGTCAGCGCAATATCCAGCGTCTGCGCAGCGGCTTTTGCATCATCAAAAAACAGCTCAAAAAAATCGCCCATACGGTAAAAAAGCAGGCAATCGGGCGCTTGCTCTTTCAGCGCCAAAAACTGCGCCATCATGGGCGTGGGCTCACTGCCTTTTGCCTTTTTTGGCTTGCCACTGGGCGTGACCTTTTGTGGGACGGAATGTGCCATGATTCGTATCGATAGCCTCTGGCCCTGTCGGCGCAAAGTCATATAGCGGTGTCATCACCAGCTGGATGGTTTATCTTCCGGATGCGCCGCCTTTGACATGATGCAAAATTGATTTTGCGGCAAATGTACGGTGGCAAAGCAAAAATACTGGTGTAAAGAGGGCCATAGTCCGCAGCGCGGCATTATGCTGCCTACTTAATAGGGCGCGTGCATACCGCCCGTTGCAACACAGATTTTGGGGAGATCATTATGCCCGATAATAAGGTTGAATTTACCGAGCGTGAGGCGCTGAACTTCCATTCTCACGGCCGGCCCGGCAAGATAGAAATCATCGCCTCCAAACCAATGGCAACGCAGCGCGATCTTAGCCTTGCCTATTCCCCTGGTGTGGCTGTGCCTGTTCGCGCCATAGCTGATGATCCTGCGCTGGCTTATGATTATACCGCAAAGGGCAATTTGGTCGCGGTTATTTCCAATGGCACGGCGATTTTGGGTCTGGGCAATTTGGGCGCGCTTGCATCAAAGCCGGTGATGGAGGGTAAGGCTGTATTGTTCAAACGCTTTGCCGATGTCGATTCCATTGATTTAGAGGTCGATACTGAAGACACCGACGCCTTTATCAATGCCGTGCAACTCTTAGAACCCAGCTTTGGCGGCATCAATCTGGAAGATATTGGCGCGCCGGAATGCTTTATCATTGAGCAGAC
>CAZAHS010000351.1:0-1794 GCA_964484855.1 uncultured Sphingomonadaceae bacterium
CGCCGCCGCTTTCTGCTTTGCGGGTTTGGCCGCTGTGCTAGGCGCGGATTGCTCCTGCGCGCTGGCGGAATTCACCGTCAAGAGGCCCAATGCGCCGCATGCCATTATGGCAATTTGTAAAAAAGACTTTTTCCCTGTCATTTTAGCAACTCCTCACTCACTCATAAGAAAGCTGCTATATTTGCCGCGGCGCGTCAATAATTGATGCTATATCGAAACAAAACCAATATAACATACGCACTTTATTTGGTTTTTAAGTGGCTATCGACCCAATTAAAGACCTCATCATGCCATTGCACAGAGTTTTTGCCTTTCAATATCCAGTGATTTTCATCGGGGAAGACCAAAAGCCGCGATTCAATGCCTTTTTCTTGCAATGCGGTATAGGCCATGAGTGACTGACCATAAGGCACCCGAAAATCCTTCTCGCCATGAATAACTAAGGTTGGCGTCTGCCATTTGTCTACATGGTTTACTGGATTCCATTTCTCGTAAATGTCTTTCTGTTCTTCATAAGTGCCGCCAAAATCCCAAATGGGGAACCACAATTCCTCGGTCGCATAGTAAAAGCTGCGCATATCAAACAGGCCGGCATGATTGATGATGCATTTAAAACCATCATTCCACTGGCTGGAGATCCAGTTCATCATATAGCCGCCATAGCTGGCCCCCAAGGCGCAGGCATTTTGGGTGTCAATCTGCGCATCTTCGCGTCCCGCTGCGGCCAGACCCAGTTTCAGATCAGTAAGCGGTTTGCCGCCCCAATCCTGATTGATGGAATCCATAAATTCCTGACCATATCCGGCGCTGCCATGGAAATCGACAGTGACAACGGCATAGCCCCTCGCGGCCATGACTTTGGGGTTCCAGCGGGTGGACCAGCTATTGCCAAAACTGCCCTGCGGCCCGCCATGGACCAGAAATAATAAAGGCAATTTGCCTTGTGCATTTTCCGGTTTGATGATCTGGCCCCACACCGTGTCGCCGCCTGCTCCGGCAAAGCTAAACCGTTGCGTTGATACTGTGTCAATCGCGGCCAGCTCAGCTGCATTGGCATTGCTGATATTGCGCGGTACAGCTTTGCCGCGCTGCACATATATATCGGTTGGGCTGTTCAGGTCATTGCGGGTATAGGCATAGCTCGCTCGGCCCAGCGGAATAACATTGCCGACATTGCCAGCACTGGTTAGTCGCGCCGCATCACCGCTGCGCGCATCTATGCGATAGGCGGGATGATCCAGCACATCCGACGTCGTGACGATCAGGCCATTGCCATCTGCCTCCCACGCAATAGAACCGACAGAGCGATCCCAATCCTTGGTCAGCTTTGTGCGTTTTTGTTCTTCAATATCCAATATGGTGAGGGTCAGCTTATCGCTCTCATAACCCGGGCGCGCCATGGCGGCATAGGCAATTTTGCTGCCATCGGGGGAGAAGGCGGGCATAGTGTCGGTCGCCAAATTGTCGGCGGTGATATTCAACACCGGCCCTTTACCGTTGGCGCCGGCCAGATAGATATCAGTGTTGGTGGAGCGCGGCTCCTGCGCATCGGCAACGCGCATAGTGAAGGCAATGGCGGTGCTATCGGGCGACCAGCTAATCTCTTCGCCGCCGCCAAAGGGTTTGGTGGGAGCATCACCTTCCAATCCGGCCATCAGATCTACGGGGTTTGCGCTATCCAGCGTGCCATCAGCGCCGACACCATAGACAAAAATGCGCGAATATTCGCCCGGCTTTTCCCAGCTTGACCAATGGCGGACAAATTGCCGGTTATAAAGACGGCCCGTGCCGCTT
>CAZAHS010000352.1:0-1791 GCA_964484855.1 uncultured Sphingomonadaceae bacterium
GTATAACCGCGCTGAAAATCAAGCATAATGCGGTGCTGGGCTATTTTGTTGAAGTGCCGCCGCGCCATGCCGATAGCCTGATGGCAGAGGATAGCGGCTTCACGCACCGCCAGACTTTGGCCAATGCTGTGCGCTTTAATGCCAGCGCATTGCATGAAGAGGCGCTGCGCATCACCGAGGCGGGCAGCCGCGCATTGCTGGCCGAAGATGCGCATTTTGAGGAATTGGTCGCTGCCGTCACAGCGCGCGCAGATGCCATTGCAGCGACCGCCGACACTTTGGCGCGGATGGATGTTGCTTTATCACATGCCCGCTGCGCCGCGGATAATGGCTGGGTTCAGCCGGAGCTGACCGACGATATAGTCTTGCACATAGAGGCGGGGCGGCATCCGGTGGTTGAGGCGGCATTGGCAAAGCAAAAGGAAAGCTTTATCGCCAATGATTGCAGCCTGTCACAGCAAGACCGTGTATGGCTGATTTCCGGCCCGAATATGGGCGGTAAATCTACCTTTTTGCGGCAAAATGCGCTGATTATCATCTTGGCGCAGGCGGGCGCTTATGTACCGGCAAAGCGCGCCATTATCGGGCTGGTGGACCGCGTGTTCAGCCGCGTTGGCGCATCGGACAATTTGGCGCGGGGGCAATCCACCTTCATGGTGGAAATGGTGGAAACCGCCAGCATTTTGCGCGAGGCCAGCGCCAATAGCTTTGTGATTTTGGATGAAGTGGGGCGCGGCACATCCACTTATGACGGGCTGGCGCTGGCTTGGGCGGTGGTGGAGGCAGTGCATGAAATGAACCGCTGCCGCTGTCTCTTCGCCACCCATTATCATGAGCTAACGCGTCTTGCCGAACAGCTTGGCGCGCTCTCGCTCCACCATGTGCAGGCGCGTGAATGGCAGGGTGATTTGGTGCTGATGCACGAACTTGCAAAAGGCCCTGCTGACCGCAGTTACGGCCTGTCTGCGGCAAAGCTGGCAGGCGTCCCGCAGCCAGTATTAAAGCGCGCCAAATCAGTGCTGGATAAGCTGGAAGAAGGCCGCGCAGCCACTGGCGGACTGGCCGCTGGCCTTGGCGATTTACCGCTCTTCGCCGCCGCCATTACCGATGCACCAGAGCCGGAAAAAGACGCCCTGCGCGAGGCGCTGTCCGCGCTGGATATAGACAATCTCAGCCCAAGAGAGGCACTAGAACAGCTTTATGCGCTTAAAGGGCTTTTGGATTAAGCTAACCCAGCCCAATGAACAGCCCGGCCAGTGCTGCGCTCATTAAATTGGCGAGCGAACCGGCTGCCAGCGCTTTTATGCCTAGCCGCGCAATGACGGGGCGTTGATTGGGGGCGAGGCTGCCCGTCACGGCCATTTGGATGGCAATGGAGGAGAAATTGGCAAAACCGCACAGCGCGAACGTGGTAATGGCCACGCTAAGCTGAGACATATTGCCGCCATCGCCCAGCGCGATAAAGGCTACAAATTCATTCAGCACAACTTTGGTGCCGAACAGTCCGCCCGCAGTTAACGCCTCTTCCCATGGCACGCCGAGCAGATACATTATGGGCGCGAAAATATAGCCGACAAGCTGTTGAAAGCTTAGGCCCTCATAGCCCAATAATCCGCCAAGCCAGCCCAGAAATCCATTTGCCATCGCCACCAATGCGACAAAGGCCAGCACCATTGCGCCGACCATTACGGCCAGTTTAACACCGGTTTGTGCGCCCATGCTGGCGGCCATGATGATATTGGCCGGCGGCTCTTCTTCATATTGCACATCCATGGGCAGCACCGCATTGCG
>CAZAHS010000353.1:0-1786 GCA_964484855.1 uncultured Sphingomonadaceae bacterium
GCGATAACCGCAAGCGATGCGCCCGTTTTAAAATATCTCAATGTAACCTCTTAGGTCTGTTAAGGACTAGTAGGGAAAACACATTCGACCAGCGTAAAAGCCTATCAAATCTATTGCAGCGCTGCCCAAAAATTCCCTATGCGAAGGCGGTGCACTGACTGTGAAATTGCTTATAAGGAGTAATTCGGGCTTGTGAACCGGCATGGCGCAATAAAATGGCGCGAATTTGCGTTTTCGAGCCTTTTCAACGCCCAAAATGTGACTAATTTACCACAGTTTTTGCGGGCTGTTTTTCGTCACTTTTTAACCGCTCAATCAACGCCACGGTCCGCAAATGGACGATCGCCAAAGCGGGGATGACAAGGATCAAAAGCGCAGTACCAATTAACACACCAAAGCCCAGGCTGGCCGACATGGGGATAAGGAATTGCGCCTGTATGCTGGTTTCAAAAGTAATAGGTGCAACCCCCAAAAAGGTTGTAATGGCGGTCAATATGATAGGCCGAAAACGCGATTTTGCGGCATCTATTACGGCATCATCATGCGTCATGCCTGCTTGCAGATTTTCATTAAGAAAGTCGATCAGCACCAGCGCGCCATTAATAATGACACCTGATAATGCGACAATGCCAAACATCGACAATATACCCAGCGGAATGCCCAGCAACAAATGGCCGAACAGCGCCCCAATCATGCCAAATGGTATCGCCGCCATAATAATCAGCGGCTGGGTGTAAGAGCGAAAGGGTATGGCCAGCAAACCATAAATAACAATCAGCGCCAGCCCAAAGGCTGCGCCCAAATCGCCAAAACTGTCTTGCTGTTCTTTTTGCTGACCGCCAAAACCATATTGCATAGCCGGATAATCGGCCAATATGGGCGGCATAATCTCATCGACCAACAAAGTGTTCACTTCCTGACCAGAAACAATATCCTCATCAACATCAGCGGTGACGGTCACGATACGGCGGCCATCTTTGCGGCGTATTTGGGACGGGGCATCGGTAAAGGAAGCATTGGCGACAGATGATACGGGCGCAAAGCCGCCGGGCACACGGATTTGGAAGCGTTCAATATCGGCAACGGCATTGCGCTCATCTTCGGGCAAGCGCACATAAACGCGGACATCTTCCCGCCCGCGCTGTACACGCACAGCCTCTGCACCAAAAAAGGCCGCGCGCACCTGTGAAGCGACATCCTGCAAAGTGACGCCCAATGTCCGTGCAGAAGGTTTAAGACGCAGGGCAATTTCGCGCATTCCCGCATCCTGGTCGCTGGCAATATCAAAAACGCCGCTAATTTGCCGTAGATCGCCCATTAGGCGCGTGCGCACTGTTTCCAATACAGCCTCATCAGGGTGCGATATTTGCAGATTAACCGGTTCGCCGACGGACAATAATGATGATGAGATGGTCAATGTGCGCGCTTCGGGCACTGTGCCCAATTCTTCGCGCCATGCATCTTCCAAAGCCACAGCCGATATTGTCCGCTCTTCGGAATTGGAAAGCGAGATCTGAATATTGGAAAGGCTGGGCCGGAATGTCTCCTGTAGCCCATCCGGCCCGCCACTGACCTGTTGCAGGCCAATAGTGGTAAAAGTGGATTCGACCAATATTCCAGGGTCCGCGCCTTCACCCACCAGCTTTTGCACAGCGCGCTCGCCCGCATCTTCTATACGGCGAGTTATATCGGCAGTGCGGCCTATGGTCGTGCCTGCCGGCATTTCCAATGATGCCGTTACCAAATCAGCCTCAATATCAGGGAAGAAGCTGAATTTTATAATGCC
>CAZAHS010000354.1:0-1771 GCA_964484855.1 uncultured Sphingomonadaceae bacterium
GCATAAGCTGGTGGCGCTGGCACATATTTCTAATGTTACAGGCGCTGTGCTGGACGCAAAACGCGCCGCCGATATTGCGCATGGCGCAGGCGCGAAACTGATGCTCGATGGCTGTCAGGCCGCGCCGCGTATCACGCTGGATATGGCGGCTTTGGACTGTGATTTTTATGCTTTTTCCGGCCATAAATTATACGGCCCAACCGGCATTGGCGTGCTGTGGGCGCGGCAGGATATTTTGGATGCCATGCCGCCATGGAAGGGCGGCGGCGCGATGATTGACCGCGTGAGCTTTGACGGCACAACATTTGCCCCTGCGCCCGGCCGTTTTGAAGCAGGCACCCCGCATATTGTTGGCGTCACGGCATTGGATGCCGCCGTGCAATATGTTGAAGGGCTGGGCATCGCGAATATTGCGGCGCATGAAAATGCCATGGCCCGCACAGCGCGTGAAGCTATATCCGCCATCAATTCCGTGCGCGTGTTCGGGCCGCAGGATAGCGCAGGCATTTTATCCTTTGCCGTGGGCGATGTGCATCCGCATGATGTGGCGACGATATTGGATGAAAATGGCGTTGCCATCCGCGCCGGACATCATTGCGCGCAGCCCTTAATGGACTATTTGGGTGTACCCGCCACCGCGCGCGCCAGCTTTGGCGTCTATAGCGATGATAAAGATGTCGAAGCGCTGGTTAATGGCATAGAGCGCGTGCGAAAGATTTTTGGATAGGTGATTGTGATGAATGAAACACGCAAAATTGCTGTAGAAACAGTCGATACCGTAGAAAAACCGCGCAAGGTGCGCGTTGATGATACGGTTGATGCTGCTCTGGCGCGAGAAAAGGCGGCTGAAAGTGCCAGTAAGAGCACAGTCGAGGCGGCGGCGGATAAGCCGGAGCGCAAAAAGGATTATCTGGCTGGTTTTCTGGCGCAGACCCCTGTGGCGGAAGAGAAGCCGGCAGGCGTATCTGACAGCGAAGCCCTGCGCGAGGCGATTATTGACACATTGAAAGAGATTTATGATCCTGAAATTCCGGTCAATATCTATGATCTGGGCCTGATTTACGGGGTTGAGGTGAGCGAGGATAGCCATGCTTTGGTGCTGATGACACTCACCACGCCGCATTGCCCCGTTGCCGAATCCATGCCTGGCGAGATTGAATTGCAAGTCGGCGCAGTGCCCGGGGTCGGCCATGCCGAGGTGGAATTGGTTTGGGATCCGCCATGGGATCCGGGCAAGATGAGCGATGATGCCAAATTAGAATTGGGTATGTTATAAGGAAAAGCCATGAGCGATACAGCAACCAAGACACAGCGCCCAGCGCCGCCAGCGGCCATCATCCTGACCCCTTCAGCGGAGCAGCGCATTGCCGATTTGATGGCCAAAGCGCCGGATGATGCGATTGGCGTCAAGCTATCGACGCCGCGGCGCGGCTGTTCGGGGCTGGCCTATTCGGTCGATTATATCAGCGAAGAAGCCAAGTTTGACGAGAAAATCGAAACACCGGGCGGGGTTTTCTATGTCGATAGCGCCAGTGTGCTCTATCTGATTGGCAGCACAATGGACTGGCAAGAAGATGATTTCACCGCCGGTTTTGTGTTCAACAACCCCAATGCGCAGGGCACATGCGGCTGCGGTGAAAGCTTCATGGTGTAAATATGGGGTGATTGGCTGAGGGCAATCTTTAATCTGTTCCCAAGCCCTATATTTCGCAACCCCCAGACCCCACCACCACGCTTCGCGCGGTCCCCCTCCCCATATCTGGGGAGGTAT
>CAZAHS010000355.1:0-1765 GCA_964484855.1 uncultured Sphingomonadaceae bacterium
AGCGGGTTTTGTTGCCACCATAATTAACGCCCATTTTTACGCCTTCAACGCGCGGGCAATCAGATTTCGCCATCATTACGGGGAAGAGCGAGAGGCTAAGAAAGCCATGTGCAATCGTCCCGCCAAAAGGGGTCAGCTTGGCCTTTTCTTCATCAACATGGATGAATTGATGATCGCCAGTGGCATCAGCAAATTTGTTAATCATCTCTTGATCGACCAAAATCCATTCAGAAGAGCCAAGCTTTTCGCCCTTCATTTCAGTCATTTTCTGAGGTGTCACTGCACTCATCACTGTCTCTCCAATGTCATTATTATATATGCTGTGCATATCTGTGCCGCACTCACGCGTGAGGTGCAAGCTTTGCAAAGCAATTTTCCCATGGCCCTATATGCAGCAGAATAACTGCCGCTACGGCAACCTTATGTGTCGCTAGCCAGCGTAAAACCGTCTTTTGGATAAGGCATAATCATTTTGCCATCAGGCGCAGCGGTGAAGGTGGTTTGCGTTGGATAGGCAAATTCCAGACCCTCGGCATTAAAGCGCTGTAATATGGCCAAACCAATCATATGGCGTTTATTGTACACGACATCATAGTCATTGCTTATAATATCAAAATCCAGCTCAAAATTGATGGAGCTGTCACCAAAGCCGACAAAGCCAGAGCGAATAAACTTACCATCATTGTCTTCAACAATCTCTTGCAGCAATGCCGGTATGCCCGATGCCTGTTTGGGGTCGGTCTGGTAAATAACGCCAATACCAAAACGCGTGCGGCGGCGGTCAAGGCGGGTATAGTTGATAATCTCCTTATCCAGCAAATTGCTGTTGGAGATAATCACTTCTTCGCCAAAAACAGACCGAAGCCGGGTGGATTTCAGGCCGATTTTTTCCACAGTGGCGACGGTATTATCATAGCCAATAGTCTCTCCATTTTGGAAAGGCTTATCAAAGATAATAGCCAAAGCAGCGAATAATTCTTCAAAAATGCCCTGCGCAGCCAGGCCGATGGCGATGCCGCCAATACCCAGACCCGCGACCAGACCCGTGACATCCACACCCAGATTGGCAAGGATCATGATGCTAGCAACCGCAAAAACGGCCACAGTCACAATAACACGGAGCAATGCCAGCGCGGTGGTAAGCGTTTCACTCACTTCGCCGTCAGCATTGCTGGCGCGCTTTTCAATAAAGCCCAATATCACTTCACGGACCCATATTGCCGCCTGTATTACCGCTGCAATGGTGAACAGAAAGACGATGATACTGTTAAGTTCATCGGGTGTATTTGCCGCGCCGGTTACAGCTTTTATAGATACCAGCATCAGGAACAGCCGGTTGGTTTTGCCCAAAGCGCGGGCCGCGATAGTGGAAACGGCCAGCCTGTCGCCCTGTTTTTTGGCAAAGCTGCGGATACGGTCGCGCACAAAGAGCAGCGCCATAAAGATGACTGCGCCAACCCCAAAAGCAATAGCAATTGCTACGCTATGACTCTCTATCCATCCCCAAATCTCGCTAGAAAATTGCGAAAATGAGCTAAGAGATGATGATATCTCAGGCAAGGTAGATGGTTGAGCGACGAACAAATATTTCATCCACTTCAACTAATCACGATATCAGCAGCTTCAACCCGCTAAACCCTGTTGGTCACCTTTAATTTCTTTGACTCGCTGCTGCAATGGTTTGAACGCTGCCTCTGATCGGCGGCGTGTTGTATAGGTATCAAGACCAATTTGCATGGCAATCAGCATGTAGATAAAGGGCTGA
>CAZAHS010000356.1:0-1763 GCA_964484855.1 uncultured Sphingomonadaceae bacterium
TTGATGTTGCCGCCTATATTACGCACGGCGTATTGTCCGGCAATGCGGTCAGCCGTGTGGACAATAGCGGCCTGACCGAGCTGGTCATCACTGACACGATAGAGGCCACTGAAGCAGTAAAAGGCTCTCAACGCATCCGCCAATTGCCAATGGCCCCCCTGCTGGGCGAAGCCATTCGCCGCATCGCCGATGAAAGCAGCGTGAGCAGCCTGTTTGATTGACGGTTTAGGTGTTGAATAGCGCGGTTATGCGCGTTTCCGACAATGTTGCTTTTTCATAAAAGGTACTAAGGAAAAAGGTGCAAAGGGTTTGGCGCTTGCTGCTGCTCTCTGCTCGGAAAAATGGTGTTTTTTATAAACTCCTCGCCAAAGGCGAGAAAAAACCTGAACAATATAGAAAAAGCGCAGTATCCAAATCCCGACACATATCCTTTTTCCCTTCTTCCCTTCGCGTCTTTTATGAAACCCTATACTGCGCCAAACCAGACCCCTCCACCACCTGCGGTGGTTCCCCCCCCCAAATATGGGCCAAATATGGGGAGGTATAGGGAGAATATCGAACACATGTGTGTTCGCAAGGCCAAGGGCCGCCGGCCGAAAGGCCGCCCCTCGGAGGCTTTTAGCCGTGAGAGAGATGGAACTCACCCCCCCCCAAATATGGGCCATATTTGGGGGGGTATGATACACCAATCGACACAAGCCCAAATAATCGCTAAATCGCAAATATGACCAAAGATGATATCACCCTTGCCGCCCGTCTTGCCGATGCTGCGGGCGCGGCTATTCGCCCTTATTTTCGTGCTGCGTTTGAAACAGAGGTAAAGGGCGATGCCTCCCCCGTGACCGAAGCCGACAAGGCCGCAGAGGCGGCAATGCGCCAGATATTGGATGCCGAGCGGCCCGATGATGCGATTATTGGCGAGGAATATGGCGAAAAGCCCGGCACTTCGGGCAAGCAATGGGTGCTGGACCCGATTGACGGCACCACCAGCTTTATCGCCGGACGGCCCATTTTCGGCACATTAATTGCCATGTTGGAGGGCGGATTTCCGCTGATCGGTATTATTGACCAGCCCATTGGCAAAGAACGCTGGATGGGCGTAATGGGGCGCGGCACGACATTTAACGGCGCGCCTGTGCGCACCCGCCCTTGCCCCAAGCTGGACGAGGCGATTTTGGCCAGCACCAGCCCGCATCTTTTTACCGATCATGATGCCGATCATTTTATGGCGCTGGCCAAGCAAACCGATAGCCGCCGCATGATCTGGGGCGGGGATTGCTATAATTACGGGCTGCTCGCCAGCGGACATATTGATCTGGTGTGTGAAAGCGGCCTGAAACTGCATGATTATGCCGCTTTGGTGCCGGTGGTGGAAGGCGCAGGCGGCACGATGTGCGACTGGGCAGGCGACCCGCTCCACGCCGCAAGCGATGGCCGTATCCTCGCCATAGGCGACACCGCGCGCACAGAGGATGTGCTGGCCGCTATGAATGGATAGGGGTTGCGGATAGCGCCTCAACCGCGCCTGCGTCCCACTTATGCACGATACAATGCTTGCATTATCATGGGCGCGGCGGTAACGGCCTCTTTCGCGTTCAAAATATGCATGCGAATCATTGGCGGGCTGGCCAGTTAGGGCTGCCATGTCTGCCGCAAATGGGACTTTTTCTCTTATCGAACGATAATGAGAAGAAACAGAAAGGAACCAAAATGCCCAAGTTGAAGACCAAAAGCGGTGTGAAGAAACGCTTCAAAATCACCGC
>CAZAHS010000357.1:0-1757 GCA_964484855.1 uncultured Sphingomonadaceae bacterium
CTTTTGGTGAAACCGCTGCCGATCAGGGTGATGACCGCTCTTCACGCCGCACTACCATTACACCTTATATAGAAATTGGGCAGGTGTTGCTTGCGCAATTAACACCGGGTGATGAAGTGCTGACCTATAGCACAGTTGCTGCCGGTGTGGATGCATCTACACGTACAGCGCGTGCAGAGGGCCAGCTCAGTGTGCGCTATGAGCGCCGTATCGATTATGGCGATGACATTGGCGATCAGGATATTATCAGCGGTATTGCGCGGGGCAGTTACTCGGTAGTTCCCGGTGCATTAACATTTGATGCAGGCGCATTGGCGACCCGCACGGTTATTGATGCGCGCGGTGTGCAGCCGGGCAATCTGGTCGGCAATATTGATAATGTGACTCAGGTCTATACCGCATTTGCTGGCCCGACTTTGGCCACCAATGTTGGCTCTGTTGCTGTGAACGGTCTATACCGCTTTGGCTATACCACCGCTGAAAGTGAGAGCAATATCGGTATCGCCGCAGGACAGCCCGCACTTGACCTGTTTAATGACAGTTTCAGCCATGTCGCCAATGCCAGCATTGGTCAGCAGCCGAATGTATCTGTTCTGCCATTTGGCTGGGCATTAAGCGCAGGCTATCGCCGCGAAGATACCAACCAGTTGGATCAGCGCTTTGAAGATTTTTCCGGCCGCGCAGATTTAACCCTGCCTATCACGCCAACTGTCGCCTTGGTTGGCGGTATTGGTTATGAAGATGTATCGGTAAGCGAACGCGATGCCTTGCGCGATGGCGCTGGCAACCCGATTGTTGGTCCCGATGGCCGTTTGGTAACGGATAGCGCTTCGCCGCGTCTATTGTCCTTTGATACAGATGGTTTGATCTGGGATGCCGGTGTGTTGTGGCGTCCGGGCAGACGCACCTCCATCGAGGCCAGAGTTGGCCGCCGCTTTGGCAGTACGACTTATATTGGTAACCTAAATTACCAGCCCAATTCGCGCACGGTTTTCACCATTGCAGCCTTTGATACAATTGCCGGTTTTGGCGGTTTGCTGAATAATAATCTGGCGCAATTGCCAACGCAATTTGATACCTTCCGCAATCCGCTTTCCGGTGACCTGAACAACAATATTTTGGGTAATGCCAATAATGTGTCGTTTAACAATGCGCTGCAAAGTGCGGCGTCTTCTATATTCCGTACACAAGGCGTCACGGCTGCATTGTCAACGCAATTGGGTAGCTGGCAAACAGGATTTGCAGCAGGGTATAACCGCCGCCGCTTCTTAAATTCAGAAGTGGGCGCGCTTGCGGAAATTGCTGGGAATGTGGACGAAAATATCTTCGGTACATTTTTCGCCAGCACGCAGGTTGACCAATCATCATCGTTCAACACTGCCATTTTCGCCAATTATCTGAACAGCGGATTTGATGATGCGGGCGATGTGCTGACCTTGGGTGCCAATGCTGCATATCTGCGCTCCATTACGCGCGGGCTTACGGCAACGGCGGCTCTGGGTATTGATAGCTTTGACCAAGAAGGCTTTGACGATCAGGTAACTGCATCGGCATTGCTGGGCCTGCGCTATTCTTTCTAGGCAGGATAAGGCCGGTTCGCGGTTAAATAATATTATGGGAAATCCGGATCGCAATATTGCGGTGGAGAAATGACAATGTACGAAGATTATTACGGTTTAACAGCGCGTCCTTTTCAATTGACGCCAGACCCTGATTATTATTTTGATAGCCGCACGCATCGCAAAGCGCTGTCTTAT
>CAZAHS010000358.1:0-1732 GCA_964484855.1 uncultured Sphingomonadaceae bacterium
GGCCATTGGTGTTTTGCCGATCATTGTCGGTGTTACCATGTGGCTGCAATTCAAACTTAATCCGGCCCCTGCGGACCCTGTACAGCAACAGGTTTTCTCTATCATGCCATGGATTTTGATGTTCGTGATGGCGCCCTTTGCTGCGGGCCTCCAGCTTTATTGGGCAACCACCAATATCCTGACCATCGCGCAACAAAAATGGCTATATTCTCGCCATCCGCAGCTTAAAGAGCAAATGCGCAAAGATGCCGAGGACAAGGCCAAAGAAAAAGAGCGCGAAAAAGCGGCAAATGCTGCGGAAGCCGGTAAAGAGTGAGCACTGACCCGGACAAATTATTTTCCGGCCGTGTCGAATTTCTGAAGTCCGCACCGGCGCTGGAATTTTTGCCAGAGCCGGGCGCACCGGAAATTGCCTTTGCGGGCCGCTCTAATGTTGGCAAATCCTCGCTTATCAATGCGCTGACCGGCAGGCGGGCCATTGCGCGTACATCGGTTACACCCGGCCGTACACAGGAGCTTAATTATTTTGAAATTGGTGAGCCGACATTGTTTCGTCTCGTCGATATGCCCGGCTATGGCTATGCCAAAGCGCCGAAAAATATCGTCAAAAAATGGCGTTTTCTCATCAATGATTATCTGCGCGGGCGCGCCGTTCTAAAGCGCACAATCGTGCTGATTGACAGCCGCCATGGCATTAAAAAAGTGGATGAAGAAATTTTGGCCATGCTGGATGAGGCCGCTGTCAGCTATGCGCTGGTGCTGACCAAAGGCGACAAAATTAAAGCACCGCAATTGGCAAAGGTGGAAGAAGAAACATTGGCCGCATTGCGCAAGCATCCCGCGGCCTATCCACGCGTTTTTGCGACATCTTCAGAAAAGAAAGACGGAATTAGCGAATTGCGAAAATTCGTATTGGATTCCATCGCAGAATGAACAAAGACGCATAAACAAAAACAGGACAAAGTTATGAAACTGATTGTCGGGAATAAAAATTATTCTAGCTGGTCTTTGCGCGGCTGGCTGGCCTGCAAACAATCCGGCCTGCATTTTGATGAAATCACCGTGCCGCTTTATGGCGAGGAATGGGACAAAGCGAAAGCTGGCAATGATTTTGGCCCTTCGCCGGGCACCGTGCCCATTTTATGGGATGGCGAAACCGTGATTTGGGACAGTTTGGCGATTATGGACTGGCTGGCCGACAAAACCCATCGCGACCGGTTTTGGCCCAAAGATGAAACCGCGCGCGGCATGGCGCGCTCTATGGTCGCAGAGATGCATTCCGGCTTTACCGCGATACGCAATGAAATGCCGATGAACATAAAAATGCGTGCATCCAGCATCACCATTGGCGAAAAGACGCAGGCCGATATTATGCGTATATTGACGCTTTGGGCGGAGGCACGGGCGCGTTTTGGCAAACAGGGGCCGTTTCTGTTCGGTACATTTGGCGCGGCAGATATCGCTTTTGCGCCGGTTGTAACCCGTCTACAAACCTATGGCGTAACTCTGCCCGGCTTTGCACAGGCCTATAGTGAGGCGATATTGGAACATGATTGGATGCGCCAATGGTGTGAGGCAGCAGAGGCGGAAAGCTGGACGCTGGCGCAATATGACGCAATGGCAGTGTGAGAGTTAAGATGGCTGTATTAGATTTAGCAAAACGATTAATAGCCGCAAAAAGCGTTACCCCTGCGCGCGGTGATGTGTTCGCTGAATTAGAGGCGATGCTGGT
>CAZAHS010000359.1:0-1732 GCA_964484855.1 uncultured Sphingomonadaceae bacterium
TTATGGACAAGACCCAAATTTTTGCCCGCTTGCGCTATCGTGCATGGCATCGCGGCACGCGTGAGGCTGATTATATGATTGGCGGCTTTTTTGATCGCTATCATGAAGGATGGAGCGATGACGATATTGCATGGTTTGAGCAGCTATTGACCATGGAGGATGTTGATATCATGGCATGGGCTATGGGCCGCGAAGACCCGCCAGCGCCTTTTAACGGACCAATGATGGAAAGCATGAAACGGCTGGATTATATCGACATTCCATAATGTATTTTGTGATCCTGTGTTTTTGTGATCCTGTGTTTTTGTGATCCTGTGTATCTGTGAACCCGTGTAATTGTGAGCCTGTGTAATTGTGATCGCTTTTTTTCACCTTGAAAACCTCTTTACGTGCTAAGTTTATGACCATCATTCAACGCCTTGCAAGCAGCGATGCAGCGCACACCCTGTGCAATGCCCCGCAAAGCGCCCTGCCCCTGATATTAAGCGATATGGCGCGCCAACATAATGGCCGCCTTACCTATATTGCGCCCGATGATGCTGTGATGAGCGATATTGCTGTTGCTGCGCGCTATATTGCTCCGGATATTCAAATATTGTCTTTACCGGCATGGGATTGCTTGCCCTATGATCGGTCATCACCCTCGCCTGCCATAGTGGCGGAGCGTCTCAAAACATTTTACGCATTGCAGCAAAAGAAGGACAGCCCTTCACTGGTGCTGACGACCGCCAATGCAGCGGCACAGCGCTGCTTAACCCCTTTTCGTATTCGTCAACATGCACGCGCGCTAAGCAGTGGCAGCACAGTTGACCGTGATGCACTGACCAGCCAGTTACAGTCTTTAGGCTATAGCCGCACCGACACTGTTGCCGATATTGGCGAATATGCTGTGCGCGGCTCTGTGCTTGATCTTTACCCCGCAAATTCGCAGCACGGCCTGCGCCTTGATTTCTTTGGCGATGAGATTGAGACAATGCGCTGGTTTGACCCAGGAACCCAGCGCAGCATTGAAGCAGCGGATGAATTTCTGCTCTTACCGGCATCTGAAATTGTGCTGGATGATGAGAGCATAAAACGCTTCCGCACTGGTTACCGCGAACAATTTACTGCCGAGGCTATTACTGACCCGCTTTATCAATCGATCAGCGAAGGTCGGCCCCTTGCTGGCATGGAGCATTGGCTGCCGCTGTTTGAAGAGCGCATGGTGAGTCTGTTCGATCATTTTGGCGATAATGATATTTTCATCCGTGATGCCGCTTGCGACAATGTGACCCAACAACGCCATGATGCCATTGGTGATTATTATCAAAACCGCATAGAGGCGCAAAAAACTGGCGGTACAAGCTATCGCCCTTTACCGGCACAGGCACTTTACCTTGGTAAGGATGAATTACGGCAGGAATTGCGCGCGCGCAAAGTGCATCTTACCACATCTTTTGCAGAGCCGCCCAGCGACCAAGTTATTGATCTGGGCTTTAGATCGAGCAGGGACTTTACCCCGGAACGCAAAGGCGAGACGCCTCTTTATCCAGTGATTGCGCAGCACCTTCTGGATAATCGCGCGGCGGGTCGCCACACCATTATCGCCAGCTATTCCGAAGGCTCACGCAGCCGGATGCACAAATTGCTGAGCGAAAATGGTGCAACTAAGGTTGATCTGGCTGCGAGTTGGACAGAAGCGCAGCCATCCGCCAGCACAGATAATGCAAAAATTATAACGCTCGCACTGGCC
>CAZAHS010000360.1:0-1715 GCA_964484855.1 uncultured Sphingomonadaceae bacterium
CCTTTAGGTCTGCCAGATTTGCCTCATCCGTAGGGTCGGGATGGTGGTTCGGGAAATTGCCATCGACTTCAGTGTAGAGGCAATGATGTTCACCAGGCAGCTTTTTAACCAGCTTTTCCAATATATGCCCCGCCGCGCCATTGCCGGCATCCCAGCCGATGCGCATGGCATTGCCGGAAAATCCTGCGACCAGCCGGTCAACATATTGGTCAATAATATCCATTTCGCGCGTGGCCGCAGCCGCACCCGCATTGTCGCCGTCAATCCAGTCGCCTGTCGCGGCCATTTGGCCCAGCCCCTGAATATCCGCGCCGAAAAACGGGCGGCCCTGAAAGACCATTTTGAAGCCATTATAATTGGCGGGGTTATGGCTGCCGGTTATTTCAATGCCGCCTTGCACATCTTCTAACACGCATTCGGCATAATAGAGCATCGGCGTTGGCCCCATGCCGATGCGCACTGCCGCCACGCCGCTATCATTCAGGCCCTTTACCAAAGCCGCTTCCAGCATGGGTGAGCTGACCCGTCCATCATAGCCAACCGCAACCGCGCTGCCGCCATCACGCGCGATTAATGTGCCAAAACCGCGGCCAATGGCATAGGCATCACCCTCGCCCAATGTCTCGCCAATAATCCCGCGAATATCATATTCACGCAAAGATGTGGGGTGGAATTGGTGGCTGTTGGTATCGCTCATGCACGGTGCCCTTTCTTGGCTGCGGTCATTTGTCTTTGCCCTATATGGGGTTTGTTATCATTTGCTTTAATCGCAATATATTGCGCCGATATTTACGCTTTAGAAAAAAGCCCGCTGTGCGGCCTTTTTCTCTGCCTCTGTGCCGGGCAGATGCAGCGCGCCAACCATTTCGCGCAGTTCCTGGCGCGCCAAAATATGGCTGGTGCCCAAATCGCCCAAATACCCTTTATCCAGCAAGGTCAGGCCAGATGGAAAAAGCTCGCGGTAAATCACCCGCTCGCTTAGCCCCGGAATGATGCGAAATCCCACGCGTTTTGATAATTGGGCCAGCGCATCCTCCATGCGCATCATATTACGCGCAGTGACATGCTGAATACGGTTGCGCATCACCACCCAGTCCATGGTTTTCTGGCTCTTGCTGGCCCGCGCCTTGCGCGCTTCAAAAATCAGTTCGGCATAAAAGCTGATGCGCTTAACCTTAAATGTCTGCGGGTCAACCGAGCCGATAAGATCAAAATCAACAAAACTGTCATTCATCGGTGTAATGAGCGTATCAGCGCAAGTGGCGACATAGCGGGCAAATTTATCATCGCGGCCCGGCGTGTCAAAAATCAGAAAATCCATGCCCTGCCCCTTTTGCGCGATCATCTGGTCAAGCCGCGCCAGACTATCATATTCAAACACGGAATAAGACGCATTGGGCAATTTGACATTCAGACGCTGCATAGTTTCGGCGCGGTTTTCCAGATAGCGATAGGATGTGCGTTGACGCGGGTCGAGATCGATCATGCCGACCTTAAACCCCCTATGGGCCAGTGATATAGCCAGATGCACGGCAGAGGTGGATTTACCCGTGCCGCCCTTTTCATTGGCAAAGACGATATAATGCGGGTCGTCATCGCCATGCTGCGTGGTCAATGACATAGCGGACCGCTCCATATATCCGATATGATAACGCACATTGCGATCACCATCATTGCCCCCGTCAACGCTTCGCAGATTATAGCCCATATTGCGC
>CAZAHS010000361.1:0-1693 GCA_964484855.1 uncultured Sphingomonadaceae bacterium
ACCAATTCACATGGAGCCGCTTTTGCGACTGGTATTTGGAGCTTATCAAGCCGGTTTTTGCAGGCGAAGAGGATAACCCCGCGCGGCAGGAAACCATCGCCGTCGCTGGTTGGGCGCTGGACCAGATTTTGGTGATGCTGCACCCGTTCATGCCGTTTATTACCGAGGAATTATGGCAATCACTGGGCGACCGAGAGAGTTACCCTCTCATCACCGCATCATGGCCCGCACCGGAAGCCGCGTTGCAGCCCCATGCCATTGCCGCAATTGACTGGGTGATTGACCTTACAACCTCTATCCGCGCCGCGAAAAACGAGCTGGGCATTGCGCCGGGCGCAAAATTGCCGGCCTATTGCCCTGCACCATCCACCATCGCCACAGCGACAGTGGAGCGCAGCGCAGCGGCGATTGAACGCTTGGCCCGCATTACGCCAGTGCATTTCACCGATGCGCCGGATGGCCCCGCCATGCAGATCAGCGCGGGCGAGGATATGTTTATCATCCCGCTGGAAGGGCTGATTGATGTGGCCGCTGAAAAAACCCGCCTGACCAAGGCTTTAGAAGCGGTCAGCAAAGAGGCTAAATCGCTGGAAGGCCGCTTGTCCAACGCCAATTTTGTTGAAAAGGCAAAGCCGGAAGCGGTGGACAAAGCGCGCGGCGATCTGGCCGAAAAATCGGCAGAGGCCGAGCGGTTAGAGGCAGCGCTGGCGCGGCTGGGCTGATACATAATATGCCGCAGATAACCGTCATTGCGCGCAAAGCGAAGCAATCCAGAGCAGCATGCAAAGCTCTGGATTGCCGCGTGCCATGCGCTCTTCGCAATGGCGGTCATGACGGTAATGTGCGGTTATGACAAAGCTAACCCTCACTACTAACGATATAGGCGGGCCGGAAATCTTCGCATCGGTTCAGGGCGAGGGGCCGAGCATGGGCAAGCCGGTGGCTTTTGTGCGTTTATCGGGGTGCAATCTGGCCTGCACATGGTGTGATACGCCCTATAGTTGGCACTTTACCGGCGATACCCGCCCGCACCGTGATGGCCAGACATTTGAACGTAAAGCCAATCAAGTGATTATGCCCGTTGCCGATGTCGCGCAGCACATTGCCGATATGGGGCAGAAAAGGCTGGTTATCACTGGCGGCGAACCTTTGTTACAGGCCGGGCCTTTGGCGGAATTGATCGAAATATTGTCCGATAAAGTGCCGGCCATGACCTATGAGGTGGAGACCAATGGCACCGCCCCTGAGCCAACGCGGCTGGATATCCGTATCGACCAGTTTAATGTCAGCCCCAAGCTGGCGCATAGCGGCAATGCGGGCGCGCTGGCTTTGGCGGGGGAAAGACTGGATTTTTATGCCCGTGATAAGCGCGCTTTTTTCAAATTTGTGATCGCTCATCCGGATGATGTTGACGAAGTGCTGGGGCTCAAAAAAGCGCATAATATCCCGCCCTGCCGCACCTATTTAATGCCGGAGGGAACAGACAGCCAAACGCTGCAAACCCGCGCAAAATGGCTGGTGCCGATCTGCATTAAACACGGTTTCGCCTTTACCGACCGCGTGCATATCCACCTCTTTGGAGATACGCGGGGGACATGATTTTTCTCTTGGGAGAAGGGGTTTTTTCTCTCATGGGAGTCTTTATCTCTCACGGCCAAATGCCTTGCGAGGGGCGGGCCAATAAGGCCCGGCG
>CAZAHS010000362.1:0-1685 GCA_964484855.1 uncultured Sphingomonadaceae bacterium
GATGGCGATGACGCCCCGGCAGACTTTGCCATCGGGCGTATCTTCCATGATGAGGTCGATAGCGAAATATTCGATGAAGAAATCGGCATCATATTTCAGGCTCTGCTGATACAGCGCGTGCAGCATGGCATGGCCGGTACGGTCCGCTGCGGCGCAGGTACGCTGAACCGGTGGGCCAGCACCCATATTCTGCATATGACCGCCAAAGGGCCGCTGATAAATCGTGCCATCATCATTGCGGCTAAACGGCACGCCGGCATGTTCCAGCTCGTAAACAGCGGCGGGCGCTTCACGCACCAGATATTCGATCGCGTCCTGATCGCCCAACCAGTCTGAACCTTTGACCGTGTCATACATATGCCATGACCAATGGTCGTCAGTATTATTGCCCAGAGAGGCCGCAATGCCGCCTTGTGCAGCAACAGTGTGGCTGCGCGTTGGGAAAACTTTGGTGATGCAAGCGGTTTTCAACCCCGCCTCCGCGCTGCCCATAGTAGCACGCAAGCCTGAGCCGCCAGCACCGACAATGACGCTATCATAAGTGTGGTCGATAATTTTATACGCAGCTTTTGCGTTTGCATTTGCTTCAGTCATTAACTGGCAACTCCGGTAAAGGCGATTTTAGCAATGGAAAAAACGGCAAATGTGCCGCAGCCAATGGCATAGATATTCAGCAGCATTATGACCCCGAATTTGGTGCCATGATCCTGAATATAATCCTCAATCAGCACTTGTAGGCCAAGGCGCAAATGCCAGAAAACCGATACACACAGCAATATCATCAACACAGCTACAATAGGCGCAGAGAGCCAGCCAGTAACCGTGTCATAACCAAAGTCTGAAAATTGCGTTAGTGACAATAAGAACCACGCGAATAACAGAACATTGCCAATCGCGGTAAAACGCTGAACCAGCCAATGATGTGCGCCGTGACGGGCAGAGCCCAATCCGCGCACTTTACCAAGTTTTGTACCGCTACCCATGAGCACCACTCCCCAAATTTAGATTATTCGATAATCGGCTTTGTGCATATATGCGCTCAAACATAAATGATGACCGCCCAAAAGGCCGCTGTCAGAGCGGCTGCGATTAATGGCAGGATGGCCGACCAGCGATTATTGCCATCAACTTCATAACCCGCACCAACATCCAGCACAAAATGCCGTAAACCGGATACCAGATGCTGAAAAAAGGCCCAGCTAAGGCCTACCAAAACGACATATCCATACCAGGCACCCATATGCGACTGGAACATGGCATAATATTCAGGGCCATTGGCAAGGGAAAATAACCACCATGTTAGCAACAAACCGCCCAAAATAGCCATTCCGTCACCAGTAATACGGTGCAATATGGACAATGTCATTGCTGCACCCCAGCGCCAAATACCCAAATGTGGCGAAAGTGGCCGAGAAGTCTGCTGGCCCATGATTATCCCCTTAATATTCCCTAATTAATGGCAACTGTTTAGTCATTTGCCCGCAGGTTGCAAATGGTCAATCGTGATTTTTTGCTACATATTGTTGCAAAGTTCATCCGCCGCGTTGCGCTGGGCAAAATGCCAAAGCCACTAACCAAATTTTAACCATAAATGCCGTATCCAAATTTTATAGGCATTCCTGTTTGATTAAGAGGCTCTAATGAACGCACATACCGGCTTTAGCGACCAAAAACATTTGGCTCCG
>CAZAHS010000363.1:0-1644 GCA_964484855.1 uncultured Sphingomonadaceae bacterium
TGCTGAACCATGAGACATCGGATCACCTCCTTTCATATTGTTGAATACCATTGCCATGCCCTCGCTTATTATCCTTCATGATGAAGGGGCTCTTGCCTGACGAATGAAATGTGAAATATCTGAGCGCTGACAACAAGACTTGATTTAATTTATTTTGAAATCATAATTGCGCATCTTAACTGCGCCGCAACAGGGAACTGTTTCAACAATTGGCCAGTTTTTAACTATTTATCAGATGCTTATATATATCTGCCATGTAGACTAGTGAATTTGCCAGATAATTTTTAGCGGCAATCTTCTATAGTACGGGCCAATTCTGCACTGGTTCTTATTCGCACCGCTTGCGCTTTCTCCACAAGCAGACCGATTGACCCACGGCTAAATATCATCTGGTCGAGCAGCAGGCTATTTGCAGCAAGTGTAATTTTTGCAAACTGCCCTTCGCGGTCCTCGCCAAAGCTGGCAGCAACATTTTGCCTGCCAAATGATGTGGCAAAGGTGACATTACTAATATCAGCCCTCACATCATGCAGCGTTAATATAATGGATTGTGATGTTTTGTTACAAATAATGCCGAAAATGTATTTTTGACCATCGCTAATATAGCCTGATTCAGATTTGCCCGGCTGGTCGGTATAAAACCACTTTCCATCAACAAGCGGCCAATTCTGCCAGTCCGGATCATTGAAAACCGGCTTTGGGGCAGGTGCCGGCCTTGCCGCCGTTTCCGCTGCAACTGGCGCAGGATTGGGCGGAGCAGTGCCTGCATCACTATCGGGTAATTGGCACGCTGACGCGCTTAAAAGAATCGCTATAGGAAGAAACCATTTTGTCATTAGGCTCTCATGCAGTTTCTAACGTGTAAGGACAAGGTTGAAACCATATATCAATATGGGGCATGGCGTTTTTATGAGTGATGAAAGCGGCGAAAAGCCAAAAAAAGCGAAAAAGATGCGCATTGACCAATTGTTGGTTGAGCGTGGTTTGGCAGAGAGCCGCACGCGCGCTCAGGCATTGGTGATGGCGGGGCTGGTCTTTGTTAAAGAGGCAAAGGTAGAAAAAGCAGGTCAGCAAGTGGCCAGCGATTCTATAATTGATGTGCGGGGCAAAGACCATCCATGGGTATCGCGCGGCGGTATTAAGCTGGACCATGCGCTGGACCATTTTGCGATAGACGTGGCAGGCATGACCGCGATTGATATCGGATCCTCAACCGGCGGGTTTACAGATGTGCTGCTCAGCCGCGGCGCACGGACTATATTTGCAGTAGATAGCGGCACCAATCAACTTGCCTGGTCGCTGCGACAGGATAAGCGGGTTATTGTGCATGAGCAGACCAGTGCCCGCATATTAACCAGCCGCTGGATATAGCTGTCTGCGATGCCAGCTTTATATCGCTGACCAAAGTTCTGCCGGTGCCGCTCGGCTTTGTGCGCAATGATGGCTATCTTGTGGCGCTTATCAAACCGCAATTTGAGGTGGAGCGCCATGAAGTGGGCAAGGGCGGAGTGGTGCGTGACAGCTTTTTGCACCAGCGCGTTTGTGACGACATTACCGGTTGGCTTACCAAAAGTGGCTGGAATGTTGCGGGGGTAACGCAAAGTCCAATAACGGGACCGAGTGGCAATGTAGAATTTCTGGTCG
>CAZAHS010000364.1:0-1640 GCA_964484855.1 uncultured Sphingomonadaceae bacterium
GATTGGGCGGCGGGCAAAAAGCAATTGCGCATGGAGTTTTTCTACCGCGAGATGCGGCGCAAAACGGGCATATTGCTGGATGATGATGACAAGCCGGAGGGCGGCAAGTGGAATTATGACAGCGAAAACCGCAAGCCGCCGCCAATGGATGATAAAAATGGCGGCGGCGGCGACATGCTCACCCCGCGCCCTATCCAGTTTCAGGCGGATGAGATTACTAAGGATGTGCTGGCATTAGTGGCCGACAAATTTGCCGATCATCCCGGCAGCCTCGACAATTTTCACTATGCCGTCACGCATGAAGCGGCGATGCGGCAAAAGCGTAATTTTCTGGATCATGCGCTGGCGGATTTTGGCGATTATCAGGATGCAATGGTCACCGACGCGCCATTTTTGTGGCATTCCATATTATCGCCCTACATCAATATGGGCCTGCTTGACCCGGTTGATCTGTGCCGCGATGTGGAGGAGCGCTATAAACAGGGAGAGGCTCCGTTGAATGCAGCGGAAGGGTTTATCCGCCAGATTATTGGCTGGCGCGAATATGTGCGCGGCATTTATTGGCGCGAGGGACCGGATTATACCCGCCGCAACCATTTGAATGCGCAGCGTGACCTGCCCGCATTTTATTATGACGGTAAGACCGATATGCACTGCCTGTCACAGGCCATTGGCCAGACAATGGACCATGGCTATGCGCACCATATTCAGCGGCTAATGATTACCGGCAATTTTGCCATGCTGGCAGGGGTTGACCCCTATCAGGTGCATATCTGGTATTTGGAAGTCTATGTTGATGCCTATGAATGGGTCGAAGCGCCCAATGTTGTGGGCATGAGCCAATATGCCGATGGCGGGATTTTGGCGAGCAAGCCCTATGCCTCTAGCGGGGCGTATATTAACCGGATGAGCGATTATTGTAAGTCTTGCCATTATAATGTGAAAACGCGCACTAATGAGGATAGCTGCCCGTTCAATGCGCTCTATTGGGATTTTCTGGCGCGCAATGAGGAGACATTGAAAGGCAACCCGAGGCTGGCCATGCCCTATCGCAATTGGGATAAAAAGAAATCTGAGGAGCAGGATAAATTGCGTGAGCGCGCAAACAACTTTCTGAATTCGTTGTAATTTTGTGACATATCGCAATGTGCAGTGCAAAATCCGCAACTTTTGGAACGAAATGGCGTCTTAGGGTTTTAATAGCTTCACACGCTGGCTATGTAACGGCATTGGAAAAGGTTGAAGAGGTGAGCAGCGCGCGAGTCTCAACAGCATTATAAAAACATTACCCTGGTAGGAGATACCCATGGAAACGCTCGTAACAACCGAATGGCTTGCTAATGAACTGGAAGCCACCGATTTGCGGATTATTGATGCGAGCAAATTTCTGCCCGAAGCGGGCCGCGATGCCGCTGCTGAATATGAGGCGGGCCATATCCCCGGCGCGGTGTTTATGAACCTTGCTGAATTAACCGATAATAATAGCGCGATTGAAAACACTTTGCCGCCGGCTGAAAAATTTGCCAGCCGTATGCAATCGCTTGGTCTGGGTGATGGCAGCCGTATCGTGCTATATGATGATAGTCCGCTAAAATCCTCTGCCCGTGCATGGTTTATGCTGACCATGTTTGGCGCGCATG
>CAZAHS010000365.1:0-1625 GCA_964484855.1 uncultured Sphingomonadaceae bacterium
CGTCCAAACCGCGCGCAGCGACATCAGAGGCTACCAAAATGTTGATGGTGTCCGCCTTGAACCTGTCCAGTTCTTTCAACCGGTCGCTTTGGTCCATATCGCCGTGAATTTCGCCAGAATCAAAACCATGTTGGCGCAGGCTTTTGTTCAGCTCGCGCACCGTGGTTTTGCGATTACAGAAAATAATCGCCGTGCCCATATCATCGGCATCAAGCAGTTTGCGCAGCAATTCGCGTTTGCGCCGCGGCGCTGTGGCGATTTTGCATTGCGTAATTGATGTGTTGGCGGTTGCTGGCCGCGCTACTTCAATATTTTTGGGGTTGGACAGAAATTTGTCCGATAATTTTTTAATCGGCGGCGGCATGGTTGCGGAAAACAACATGGTCTGCCGCGTGGTTGGCAATTTGTCGCAAATACTTTCAATATCAGGGATAAAGCCCATATCCAGCATGCGGTCCGCTTCATCAATGACCAGCAACGCACAGTCATTCAGCATGATATTGCCGCGTTCAAACAAATCCATTAGCCGGCCCGGCGTAGCGATTAAGACGTCCGCACCTTTTTCCAGCGCTTTTATCTGGTCACCCATGGAGACACCGCCAATAAGCAGCGCCATTTCCAGCTTGTGATATTTGCCGTAATTTTCAAAATTCTCGGCAACTTGCGCGGCCAATTCGCGCGTCGGCTCCAAAATGAGCGAGCGGGGCATACGCGCCCTTGCGCGGCCTTGCGCCAAAATGTCGATCATGGGCAGCACGAAAGAGGCTGTCTTGCCCGTGCCGGTTTGTGCGATACCAATAATATCGCGCATCATTAGGACAGAGGGAATAGCCTGTGCCTGAATGGGCGTCGGCTCTGTATAGCCGGAATCTGTTACGGCTTTTAATAGTTCGTCGGAGAGGCCGAGATCGGCAAAATTCATATGTATATCCGGAAAAATGATGATCTTTGCGCGTCATCAATGATGCAGCGCTTTAATCTTGCAACGGCTTTGCGTTGGAAAGTCGCAAAAGTCAATTGTTCTGATGCTTGTTATCACGCCCAAACCATATGCGCATAAGCCATATGCTCAATCGTCATCAGGGACCAATTGGCGAATACGTTCCAATTCACATTTCGCGCCGGACCGTGCTTGCAATACATCACGATCAACGCACAGCTTACCATCCTTGCTTTGCTCCAGATAAAATCCAGAATAGAAATCACGCGCGCGGCAGACTTTTTCTAGCCGCGCGCGAATGATGCGGCGATCATTGGTATAGAGCAGCAATTGGTTGCTGCCTGAAATTTGCACACCTGCAATAGATTTCATAGGCAGGCATTTGCCGATTTTCTTTTCTTTCCAGCTTTTTGATAGCTGTGTTTGATTAATCGCACTGAGCGGGGTTCGGCTGCGGCTGGTGCGGGGGATGCGTATGGTAATGCGCCGTTCAATGCGCACTTGGCGCTGTATTTCCTGTCTTTGAATGGCATTAACCCAGGAACGCCAAAGAGCATTTTGCGCACTTTGTTCTTTTGTCGGTAATATTCTGTCACCGGCCTGTTCAGGCGGTATTATGGGCGTATCAGAACCAGAGCTGACACCCAACCATAATAACAGAGCAGCAGAATATGACATGTTATAA
>CAZAHS010000366.1:0-1594 GCA_964484855.1 uncultured Sphingomonadaceae bacterium
ACTGGGCGCATCAATGGTTGAGGTCGATATTGCCCCGACAAAAGATGGAGAAATGGTGTTGTTTCACGATTGGACAGTTGATTGCCGCACCAATGGTGAAGGCGAAACGCGCAATTTGACTCTGGCCGAATTGAAAGCGCTTGATATCGGCTATGGCTATACGGCTGATGGCGGCAAGACCTACCCTTTGCGGGGTAAGGGTGTTGGGCTTATACCGACTGTTGAAGAGGCCTTGGATGCTCTGCCCGACACGCCAATCTTGTTCAATTTCAAATCCAAAAATGCCCAAGAAGCCGATCAGCTATTTCAGATTTTGCAGAGGTCAGGACGCGATAGCATGAATATTGGTGATGCTTTTTATGGCGGCGCTAAGCCAGTGAAGCGAATGCAACAATTATTGCCGGATAATTGGTCCTTCTCAACCAAAGGCCGCATGAAAAGCTGCACTATTGATTATGCTCTTTACGGCTGGAGCGGAATTGTTCCAGAAAGCTGTGTCAATGGCACTATTGCTATTCCTATAAATTATCGTTGGGCTTTCTGGGGGTATCCAAACCGTTTGATAGCCAGGATGGAAAGCGTAGGTGCGCGGGTACTTATCATGGGTCCACATGAAAGCGGCAAGGCTAATGAGGGGCTGTCCAGTGCCAAACAGATTGAACAAATACCCGCCAATTATAATGGATATATCTGGGTTGAGGACATCATGACTGTCGGGCCTGTATTCAAAAACCAAAATTGAGCCATAATCAAAGGGCTGGAGACGGGAATTGCTTGCGTCTGCGCCCATCCGGCCTTAATCGCCATTGGTTATGAACGATACATCATCATCTGAGGCCGTGGATTATAAAGACACGGTTTTTCTGCCCAAAACAGATTTCCCCATGCGCGCTGGGCTGGCCAATAAAGAGCCGGGCATTTTGGCACGCTGGCGGACAGAAAAACTGTATGAAACGCTGCGCAAACGCCGTGCAGGGCGCGAGAAATTCATCCTGCATGATGGCCCGCCTTATGCCAATGGTGATATTCATATCGGCCATGCGCTCAATAAAACGCTGAAAGATCTGGTGATCCGCACGCAAAGCCTGCTCGGCAAAGATGCGCCCTATGTGCCGGGCTGGGATTGCCATGGCCTGCCGATTGAATGGAAAATCGAAGAGCAATATCGCAAGAAAAAGCGCAATAAAGACGAGGTTCCAGCGCAGGAATTTCGCGCCGAATGCCGCAGCTATGCCGATAAATGGGTGGATGTGCAGCGCGCGCAGTTTCAGCGACTGGGCATTATGGGTGAGTGGGATAAACCCTATCTCACCATGGATTATGCCGCCGAAACCGCGATTGTTACCGAGCTGCTAAAATTCGCCGAGAACGGCCAGCTTTACCGCGGAGCCAAGCCGGTCATGTGGTCACCGGTCGAGAAGACGGCTCTGGCCGAAGCCGAGGTGGAATATGAGGATATAAAATCCACACAAATTGATGTGGCGTTTGAGATTATTGAAGCGCCGAATGCGCCTGAATTGGTTGGCGCTCATGCGGTGATCTGGACGACAACGCCTTGGACGATTCCGGTTAATCAGGCGCTCGCTTATGGGCC
>CAZAHS010000367.1:0-1591 GCA_964484855.1 uncultured Sphingomonadaceae bacterium
ACCACTCCGGCACCTCTCCGCATTTGCAACTGTAATTCACGGGGCAATTGCCCAATGGCTGCAAGATCAGCGCCACTAACTGATTCGCTGTTGCTTGCCAAGAGCCATATGGCGCTTTGGCCTTGTACATTGGTGCATTAAGGCTAGATTAGGCATATGAATGACAAAAATCCGCAATTTTTTAACAAAATGTCTGAGCGCAGTTTAATTGAAACTATGCCGCCAGTGCGCAGCGCAGAATTTGCCATTGGTGATACAGTGCGTCACCGCCTGTTTGATTTTCGCGGTGTGATTTATGATATTGATCCGGTCTTTGCGAATAGCGATGAATGGTATGAATCCATCCCAGAGAAAATCCGTCCGGCCAAAGATCAGCCTTTTTACCATCTGCTCGCGGAAAATAGTGAAAACAGTTATGTTGCCTATGTAAGTCAACAGAATCTGGTGCCCGATGATAGTGATTTGCCAGTTAGCCATCCGGCCATAGAACAGCTTTTCCGCAAAGGCGAAAATGGGCGCTATAAATTGCGCAGTTGCCACTAAATATGGCTAGCACGGCCTATTAGGATTTTATCTTCCAGCCCCTACGCAGCAAGGTATAGCTGATAACAGCCAGCGAAATATTCACCCCAATAAGAACGAATGCGCCGATAATTGGTGAGCCATCGCTGGCCCCGATAAATCCATATCTAAAACCCGATATCACGTAGAAAAATGGGTTAAATTGGCTGATAATCTGGAATGCGGGGGCCAGATTGTCGATCACATAAAATGTGCCAGAAAGCAAAGAAAGCGGCGCAACGACAAAATTGGTTATCATGGCGCTTTGGTCAAATTTTTCTGCCCAGATAGAGGTTAACACACCCATGAAAGCCAACATCAACGCCCCCATTATACCGAAAAATATAATATAAAACGGGTTGGTGATACGCACATCGACGCCCGGCCAGAGGAACATAGCCAGCCATATAGTCAACCCCACCAATATTGCGCGTGTAAGTGCACCGCCAACCAAAGCGGCCAGAACTTCGCCAACTGATAATGGCGGCATCAGATAATCGATGATCGTGCCTTGCAGCTTACCAGCAAGAAGCGAAAAACTGGCATTGGCAAAACTGTTTTGCAGCATGGCCATGACAATTAAGCCCGGCGCAACAAATGTTGAAAAGGGAACATCCAAAACAGTGCGCCCGCCCCTGCCCAGCGCAACACTGAATATAACCAAGAATAGCAATGTTGTGACAGCCGGCGCCCAGAGAGTTTGCAGCTTAACCTTGAAGAAGCGGCGCACTTCCTTCATATAAAGCGCGTGAAGACCAGTCCAATTTATGCGGTCGATGCGTGAAACGCCCGGCTCTGCGAATTGGGTGTCATTAATATCGTGCATTTTTGGTTGCTGCGCCATGGTGATGCGCCTATCTTAGCCTATAAGATAGCGCAAGGCTTTATGGTCAGTTTGCGCGGAACATTGAGCAATAGGAAGTTTAACGAACATGGCATGGACAGACGAGCGGATAGACCAGCTAAAAAAGCTATGGGAAAAAGGGAATACCGCTAGCCAAATTGCCGAGGAGCTTGGCGGTGTTAGCCG
>CAZAHS010000368.1:0-1586 GCA_964484855.1 uncultured Sphingomonadaceae bacterium
TGCGATGATTTATGAAGGCACTAATGGCGTGCAGGCCATGGACCTTGTAGGCCGTAAATTGGCGCAAAATGGCGGCCGCGCGGTGCAGGCATTGTTCAAAATTGTCGATGATGAATGTGCTGCTGCCAAAGAAGATGCAGCGCTTGCCGATTTTGCTGTGCGGCTTGAAAAAGCGAATGGCGAGCTGAAAGCGGCGACCATGTGGTTTATGCAAAATGGTATGCAAAACCCCAATCATGTTGGCGCAGGCGCACATAGCTATATGCACATAATGGGCATTGTTTCGCTGGGCCTGATGTGGCTGCGCATGAGCCGCTCTGCGCAGGATGCACTCGCTGCGGGCAGTGGTAATGCGAAATTCTACGAGACCAAGCTGGCAACAGCGCGCTATTTCGCAGAGCGCATCATGCCGGATGCTGGCGCATTGCGCCGCAAGATTGAAGCAGGCGGCGATGCGATTATGGCGCTGGAGCCGGAAATGTTCCAAGCAGCATAAATTCAGACAAAAAACGATAAAAAGGGCGCGGCGGAAAACTATCCGGCGCGCCCTTTTTTAATCGCGGTATTTTTGCTCTTATTGGCTTATTGCTCCGGCAAAAAGTCTGGCACGGACAAATAGCGCTCACCAGTATCATAATTGAAACCCAGCACATTCGCGCCTTCGGCCAATTCTGGCAGTTTTTGTGCGATGGCGGCGAGCGTTGCGCCGGATGATATGCCCACCAACATACCCTCCTCTGCGGCGGCGCGGCGCGCCATGTCTTTGGCATCTGCCGGATCAACTGCAATCGCGCCATCAATGCTTTGTGTGTGCAAATTGCCGGGAATAAAGCCTGCGCCAATACCTTGAATAGGGTGGGGGCCAGGCTGTCCGCCGCTGATAACGGGGGAGAGTGTAGGCTCTACTGCATAGACTTTCAGGCCAGCCCAATGCTTTTTCAAAACCTCTGCAACGCCGGTAATATGGCCGCCTGTGCCAACACCGGTGATGATGGCGTCGAGCGGATTATCCTGAAAATCCGCCAAGATTTCCAGCGCCGTGGTACGAAGATGCACATCAACATTGGCCGGATTTTCAAATTGCTGCGGCATCCATGCGCCGGGGGTCTGGTCGATAAGTTCCTGTGCGCGCTCAATTGCGCCTTTCATGCCCTTTTCTTTGGGCGTCAGGTCAAAGCTGGCACCATAAGCTAGCATCAGGCGGCGGCGCTCCAGCGACATGGATTCTGGCATGACCAGCACCAGCTTATAGCCCTTAACCGCCGCCACCATGGCAAGGCCAACGCCGGTATTGCCCGATGTTGGTTCAATGATGGTGCCGCCAGGTTGCAACGCGCCGGATTGTTCGGCCGCCTCTATCATCGCCAGCGCGATACGGTCCTTAATCGAGCCGCCGGGATTTGACCGCTCCGATTTGATCCAGACATTGGCCGCATCGCCAAATAAGCGCTGCATTTTAATATGGGGAGTGTTTCCAATGGTTTGGAGAATATTATCGGCAATCATGGGCGTATCCTTTTTCTAAGGCGCGGTGGGTGCGTCCGGTTTCTTATCATCAATATGGGGCATGACCGGCTCTGCTTGCA
>CAZAHS010000369.1:0-1583 GCA_964484855.1 uncultured Sphingomonadaceae bacterium
TTGAATGGGCCGCTATTGGCTATTTAGAACGCAGCGATAATTGGAGCCGCTGGGCCGAATATCTGCTGTTCAATCCATTTCATGGCTATCGCTGGCTAACCCGCACCACGGCAGGGTGGAGCTTTGGGCTTCCGCTAATGACCCTGCCCAATGGCGCAGACCACCCCAATTTTGACTTTGGCGGTGAGCGTTTCAAATCATTTAATGCCGATATGCGCGTCGAAACAGACTATGTGCTGGGCGAATTTTACTGGCGCGCGCGCAAGGGCGACACGGCCCGCGCCACCGATTTTGTGAGCCGCGACAAAATGCTCTCTCAAGAGATTACCGGCGATGAAATAAGCTGGACCTTGGGCACATGGATACCTTTTGCCGAGATGCATGAGGCATTTGGCACGCCCAAGGCCAAAGAATGGCCCGCCACAAATGCTGCACCCATGCCGCATCAGCCATCGCCCTACCCCAAAGATCTGCTCAACTTCTCCATCATTGCCATATTATTTGGTGCAATTGGCCTAGCGCTGGGCACTTATTTTGGATTGCCAGGCGAGCAAAAATCAGTTGATGTGAATGTTGATTATAACCGGGCATCGCAGCAATGGTCGCTTGGTCCGCTGGATGTTAACGGCGCTGCAGGAATTGTGACAGTAACAACCACCGGACGGGTTGCAGGCAATAGCTATGTGGATTTTGATTATCGTCTGGTTGAGCGCACAACCGGCAATCAGATAGCCGCCGCTGCCGCATTGGAACGCTATAATGGCGTCGATTCAGAAGGAAGCTGGTCCGAAGAAACCAATAAGGCCACATTGAAATTTTCTAGCGTACCAACAGGCAGTTATGATCTACAGATAGAGGCAACACCTGCGCCCAATATCAATGCAGCCGCACCTGCTTATAATGTTGTTTTATCGGCGCAGACGGGCGGTATATTCCTGTCCAATTATTTGCTGTTCCTGCTATTTTTGTTCGCGCCTTTGCTATGGTTATTGTTTCGGCATATATCTTTTGCCCAGCAAAAGTTCAGCGAGAGCGATGCGGCAGATGATGACGATGGTTATTAAATATAGTCCGCTAGGGAGCGCGATATAATGAAGACGATATTATTTGGCGCATGGGGCATTATTTTGCTGTCGCTTTATGGCGGCGCTGCGGCCTATGGCTATTCACCATTTGGCGACGGGCAGAATGTCAGCTCTAATGGCCGCACTGGTGGCGGCGGCGTATTTATCGGCGGATACCGATCCGGCCCACGGCACAAGTAAAAGCGCAATTTTAGCGCAAAAGGGGAATGATATGTTGAGCATGACAACTATTTTGGCAACGGGTCTTTATGCCGGTATCGGCATATTGATCTTCATCATCAGCTTCGTGCTGGTTGATTTCATCACGCCGCAAAAATTGTGGCAAGAGATTATTGAGAAGCAAAATATGGCCGTTGCCTTTCTGGCGGGATCAGTGGCTATAGGGCTGTCCTTCATTATCGCTGCGGCTATTCACGGCTAATCCAATCTCTGAAACCATGACCGACGCGCCAGAGGACAAGCAACCTGCCGGCTTTGCCCTCATCATGCTGGCGTCGG
>CAZAHS010000370.1:0-1578 GCA_964484855.1 uncultured Sphingomonadaceae bacterium
GGCGCAGATATGGCCCATACAGCCCTGATAATCCGCGCCGCGATGGACGAACACATCAAAATCATAGCCTGATTTTGCAGCATTTTTGCCTAGCAATCCGGCTGCATAGGCCTCTTCAACAGCGGCAAACATGGTTTCGGCCTCGCGGATATATTCGCCGCGAATATAAATATAGGCCGCCCGTGCGCGCATCGCAAAACCGGCAATCAATGCGCCCTCGATCAGCTTATGCGGATCATGACGCAGAATTTCTCTGTCTTTACAGCTTCCTGGCTCCGATTCATCAGCATTGATGACAAGAAAGCTAGGGCGCGGATTGCCGTTTTTATCCTTTGGCGCCTCTTTGGGCATGAATGACCATTTCAATCCGGTAGGGAAGCCCGCCCCGCCGCGACCACGCAGGCCCGATGCCTTCATTTCCTCAATGATAGCATCATTACCGCGCGCAATAATATCCTTGGTCTTGTCCCAGTCACCGCGCTTTTGCGCCGCCTTCAAATTCCATGGCTGAAAACCATAGACATTGGTGAAAATCCGGTCTTTGTCTTGGAGAAAGTCAAAAGACATTAATCTTCCTTCCGGTAATCATGATTGGCATCAACCATGGCTTTCAGCACAGTCGGCCCACCTTCTGGCTCGCTCGACTGACGCCCGGCAATCTGGCTGCCAGTTTTGGGTTGCTCACCCTTGGCCAATGCCTCCAATATAGCGGACGCGCTGTCATAGCTTAGGTCTTCGTAATTATCGTCATTAATCTGGAACATCGGCGCAGTGGCGCAATTGCCCATGCACTCCACCTCGGTCAGCGTAAACATGCCGTCTGGCGTCGTCTTGCCCTTCACCATGCCCTTATTCTTACACGCCGCCATAACATCATCACTGCCGCGCAACAGGCACGGCGTAGTGCCGCAAAGCTGAACATGATAGCGGCCAACGGGTACCAAATTGTACATGGTGTAGAAACTCGCCACCTCAAGTGCGCGCATATAGGGCATGTCCAGCATGGCCGCGACATATTCAATCACAGGTACGGGGAGCCACCCTTGTGTCTGCGTCTCTGCGCCGACCTGACGCTGCGCCAGATCAAGCAGCGGCATAACCGCCGAGCGCTGACGCCCCTCAGGATAGCGTGCAATCACCTTCTTCGCCTGCTTGGCATTTTCAGGCGTAAAAGCAAAACCACCCCAACGGGCGCGCATCTCTGCTTCATCGGGTGTGTTTTGGGTATCAGCCATGAGCCTTTTCTCGCTTGTCTCGCTGGAAATACAGCCACCATGTTGTCATCAAACCAGCCAAGCTGCCCAGAAGCAAAGCCGGGTCAATCAATTGATTTATATCAGTAAGCTTGCTGATTGATGCCGGCACAAGTCCAAGCATAAAGGAAAAAGCCGCTACCGAGGCTATGCCGCCTTTTACGAAAATCAAAGCCACTGCGCGGGCGATATAAGCGTTTAAAACGACTACAGCGCAGGCAATGCAAAATGTGAAGACACTGGTAATCACCGGTAACACTCCCCAAACACAACATCAATCGCGCCCAAAATGGCGGTGGCATCGGGCAGCGGCATCGTTGACGAC
>CAZAHS010000371.1:0-1527 GCA_964484855.1 uncultured Sphingomonadaceae bacterium
TGCTTATACAGGCCAAGTGATGGGAAACATATATGTCGAGCGAAATAAAAGCCGCAGGGTCACTGGCCGAAGCCGCAATAGTTGCACATGTTATGGACGGCGAAGATAGCCAGACCCGCAAAGATCATGCGTCTGGCGGAGAATGCCTAAGCAGCTAGAAACTTAGGGTCAGGCTATTTTTAGCACATGGTTTGAGAAATCCAGCCGCACCGGAAGGGTAAAATCGCGAAAAGCTGCGCCGTCAATTTTGTTTAATAACGCATCGGCTGCGGCCTTATCATCACCCTTTAGCGCGTGATAGCAATCATAACTGCGCTGATGCATCCATAGCGAAAAAACGCTGGCAGCGCGCGCGCCCATGGCACCCTCAATCGCTATAGGCGCAAAACCAACCGCGCGCGGCAATTCTTCACCGGCATTATCCGCCGCCCATTGCGCCAACATATTGGATATATTTTGCAGCCATGGAATATGCTCGGCCATCATGCGCCGCAAAAGAGGGAATAAAGTTTCGGGGATTGCATCATCGGCCAGAAATTCGCCCGCTAATGGCGCATCAACATGCACCATGCGCTTCACCCATTTTACGGCATTGGGCGCCAATCGCTCCATCAGCGCTCCCGATGCGGGGTCACGGTAAAGATGCGCGTAAAGCGGGCCAATCAGGCCATAATCGCCAATAGAGGGGCGCGTGCCGAGAAGATAATCATGGGCCGCAAAATGCGCATCCAAATCGGCCAGCAGCGCCTCATAGCTTGCTTCAATAGCGGGTATTGTGGCTTCATTTATGCCCAATATCGGGCAGAAGCCTTTGAAAGTCTGCCCGCTTTTCTTGCCTAGCGCATATTGCTCCTCCGGCGTGGCATCGGGCGCAGCAACCTTGCCAAATTCGGAATAGACCCATTCCTCATTATGGTTCCAGCGATAATGCATGGCGGGAATAGTAAGCCATTCATCACCAAAACTTTCAAATAACAGCGCGATAAGCCGCTGAACCGGTGTTTCAGGATAGACTGAAGGGCCATTGCTCAGCGCTTCATAATGGTCGATTATCTTGGTTGTGTCTTGAATGACGGTGCCATCGGCCAATTGCAGCACAGGAATGACCGGACGGCCAACCGCCGGAATAATCACATCACGATAAACCTCTGGGCGCGAGAGTTTTTCCTGATAATCAACGCCCTTCCAATCCATATAGGCACGGGCTTTTCCCGAATAGAGCGAGAGGGGGGCACCATAAAGAATATCGGTCATCAGATTGCCCTTTTCATGAAAAAATATTTGTTGTTAAGCCACTTATAGGCTTTTTCTATATTTTGTCGTCATCGCTGACGGGCAGGAAATTGGCAATAATATCCTTGGTCAGGCGTGCGGGGCGCAGGGTTTCGGCATCAACACAGCACCAGCTAGATTTCACCTCGGCCAGCACTTCCTCTCCGCGGCGAATAACCGTGTCATAAAATGCGCGCGCACCATGCACTTTTTCAAGGATGACAGTGGCAATCACCTCATCGTCAATAAAGGCCG
>CAZAHS010000372.1:0-1525 GCA_964484855.1 uncultured Sphingomonadaceae bacterium
AGCGCGGGGCCAGCTCGTCCTTCAAATGCGCTGCGCCGCGGTCCAGCGTGATTTGTTCAATGCCGCGATGCGCGATATAATAGATGGTACCACCCGGCGTTTCATACATGCCGCGCGATTTTATGCCGACAAAGCGGTTCTCCACCAGATCAAGCCGCCCAATGCCATGCACACGGCCATAATCATTTAACTTGGCCAGCAGGGTGGCGGGAGACATAGCCTCGCCATTAATCGCCACCGCATCGCCGCGCTCAAAATCAATGGTGATATATTCCGGCGTGTCGGGCGCGTCTTCAGGGTTATTGGTGCGTGAATAGACATAATCGGGCGTTTCTTCCCATGGGTCTTCCAGCACCTTGCCCTCTGATGATGTGTGCAAAATATTGGCATCGGTAGAAAAAGGCGCTTCGCCGCGCTTATCTTTCGGTACCGAAATCTGGTGCTCTTCGGCAAATTCAATCAGGCGTGTGCGGCTGGTCAAATCCCATTCGCGCCATGGGGCGATAACGGTGACATCCGGATCAAGCGCATAATAGCCCAGTTCAAAACGCACTTGGTCATTGCCCTTGCCGGTTGCGCCGTGCGATACGGCATCTGCGCCCAGTTTTTTGGCAATCTCAATCTGGCGTTTGGAAATAAGCGGGCGGGCAATGGATGTGCCGAGCAGATAATGCCCTTCATATAGGGCATTGGCGCGCATCATGGGGAAGACATATTCGCCAACAAATTCCTCACGCAGATCCTCAATAAAGATATGCTTATCAGGAATGCCCATGGCCTGCGCCTTGCGCCGCGCGGGCTCCAGCTCTTCGCCCTGACCCAGATCGGCCGTGAAAGTAATCACCTCACAGCCATATTCCTGTTGCAGCCATTTCAAAATAACGCTGGTATCCAAGCCGCCGGAATAGGCAAGGACGACTTTTTTAGGGCTGGGTTTATCTGTCATGGCGCGGCTTTCTTATGCTGGCTAATGCGGCGAAGGTGTTGCTGACCGCCTAACAGGGTGAATTGCCATGCGCAATATGGTAAAATGAGCGATAAAATATAGCACTCTACCCGCCTTTATTGCGCGTGATGCAGATGCGGCCAAAGTGGCCAGATGGTGGGGGGCTTTTTCGCTTTGGCGCTTCAAAATTAGCCGGGGATGGCGGCCACGGTTTCCGATGGCTCAGGGCGGTGAGTATAGTCCACATCAATGGCTGAATAAAGCACGCTGCCATCTGCGGCGACGACCAGCCTTGTGGGCACGGGCAGGGTCCAGCTATCATCACCATTGGCGGCGGGCAGGTCTATGCCAAACTTGCTATAAATCTCTTTCACCGCTGGTATCAGCGCAAATTTAATGCCCAATATATCGGCATAATCATTGCCGCTATCCACCAATATATCGGCATTTAGCCCGTTTTCAGCGCGGGTTTTTGCAGCAGCCTGCTGCGTTTGCGGAGAGATAACAACCAAGCTCGCGCCCTTGGCGGCGATGTCGCTTTCTGCTGCTGCCAACGCCTTTAGCTCAGCATTGCAATAG
>CAZAHS010000373.1:0-1506 GCA_964484855.1 uncultured Sphingomonadaceae bacterium
AAAGATGTTCACGACACAGGGCGCACTGGCAGGCGAACCCTTCACGCTTGATCTGGCAGCAGAGCTTAAGGAAGGGCCGGTTGTCCTCTATTTCTTCCCCGCTGCCTTTACGTCCGGCTGTACTTTGGAATCAAAAGAATTTGCCGACCGAAATAAGGACTTTGAGGCAGCAGGCGCGAAGGTTTTTGGCTTGTCCGGTGATGATGTTGAAACATTGTCCCGCTTCTCCCGCGAGGCATGCCGCGATGAATTTGCCGTGGCACAAGCAGATGCGGATATCATCAAGAATTATGGCGTATCTCTCGGCGATGACAGCCCCCTCACCAGCCGCACCAGCTTTGTGATCGCGCAAGATGGCACGGTCGCCATGGTGCATGATGACGGCAATTACCGCGACCATGTGCGCCTGACCTATGAAGCGGTGGAGAAGCTGGCGGGTTGATAGGCGCATATTAACAAGCGCTCTTCGTTACTGTGTCAGACTCGGCACTCAGGGCTATCTTTCATCAAGAGGATAAACGCCCTTCGACAGGCTCAGGGCTAACGGACTAAAATAGGGTTTATGAACATAACCATTAGTAGTGAATGCTAAGCTTGCCGAAGCATCGAACCGCGCCATCACCAAAACGCCCCATAAAATCGCTATTCGACAGATGCAGCACTAAAGGCTAATCTGTACATCATGAGCAGCTTCACCCCGCCCGCCCCCAATTTCTGGGACCGTCATATCATGCCGCGCCTGATCGGCTGTGCCTGCGGAATGCCGCAAATTATGAAACAGCGCAGCCAGATTGTGCCGCGCGCCAGCGGTAAGGTGCTGGAATTTGGCGCAGGCGGCGGCATTAATGCGCAATTTTATGATCCGCAAAAGGTTAGCGACGTAACCGGCATAGACCCGTCCGCCGAACTGATAACACAGGCACAATCCAAATTACCTGCAGCAAAAGTGCCGATAGAATTGGTTGGCGGCGTGGCAGAGGCCCTGCCCTTTGATGATGAGAGTTTTGACACGGTATTGATTACCTTCACGCTATGCACTGTGCAGGATCAAGCCCAAGCGATAAGCGAAGCGCGGCGCGTCCTTAAAGCAGGCGGGCAATTGCTGGTGCTGGAACATGGCGCCGCGCCTGATGCCAATGTCGCCAAATGGCAGCGCCGCGTGGAACCTGTCTGGAAGCGCATAGCTGGCGGATGTCATCTTACGCGCCCCATTATCGATGCGGTAATCGCTGGCGGCTTTAATGTGACAGAACGCAACGGCCAATATCTCCCCGGCGCACCCCGCATTGCAGGCTGGGTTGAGAGCGGTATAGGCGTAAAAGCGGGATAAACTCGCTTTTAAAGTATGCCAAAAACTTTCTTTTCTTTTTCATCTTGCGGCACCGCTTTAGCGCAAGATTTTTCAAGTTCTGGATATTCTTTAATGCAATATTCCGAATAGCTTTGTGCCTCTTCCAACTTTTCACGCAGGATTAACTGGTTTAATTTGGCGACAACAACCTGCTG